>CAYRGL010000052.1:0-4803 GCA_964423915.1 uncultured Gammaproteobacteria bacterium
CCACTGTTTAAACAAAAATAACCCCAATATTAGGGTTATTTTTTGTACCTGGGTGCCTACTGGGAGTTGAACCCAGACTAACGGGACCACAACCCGCTGTTCTACCGCTAAACTATAGGCACCATGTGTTTATCGCCCGAGGCGATAAAAATATATTCTCTCGTGTTTTAGAACCGTAATCATTCTATAAGGTCTTAGATGTGGCAACTTAAACTGGTAACTAATAATGATTGTACCTACCTTACACTCCTCTGTAAACTTTTTCTCAAGTTCTAGCATCATCTGAGGGTTTAGATAACAATAGATGTAATCAGCTTCATGGAGACCTACCCGAAACATATTGCGTCGCTTAATCTTAATCTGAGCTTTTGAAAAAGTGTTTTGTAAACGCGCTAAAAAGTAGGGCAGCCAAGCATATTCCAAAGCGATAAACTTAGCTTTTGGTTCTTGCTGAGATAATACTTTTAAAAGTCCGGCACGACCCGCGCCTAACTCATAAAATATTTCACCCGGTTTAAGCTTAATTTCTTTAACAATTTGGCGCACAACGCGTTTATTTGTCGAAAGAAAAGGGGCATGACCACGAAAGAGAATGTTAAAAAACTGAACTGCTACTGAAATCAGAACAAAAGCGAAAATAATATTGATAATAAAAAGAAACCAAATCATACATTTTCGTTGGTGCCCTCGGAAGGAATCGAACCTTCATCAAGAGATTAGAAGTCTCTCGTTCTATCCATTGAACTACGAGGACAGATTGTCTAAAAATATCAGCATTTTCCGTTTTTGTCAATCCTATTTTTTTCTTCTTTTTCCGTGAAAGGCTTGATAGACATCTCGTAACTGCTGATCAGTAATGTGTGTATAGACTTGTGTGGTGGTAATTGACGCGTGTCCGAGCATGGCTTGCACACTTCTAATATCGGCGCCGTTCATGAGTAAATCAGTGGCATAACTATGACGCATGGTATGCGGCGTCACGCGTTTCATGATCCCGGCCAAGCGCGCATAACGCGAAACTAATCGTTCAATTGAGCGCGGCGTTATGGGGAAAATTAATGGATTGGGGTCATGGCGTTCGTTTAGATATTTTTTTATCCAATGACGAGCATTTTCCGATAAAAACACTAAACGCAACTTTGAACCTTTACCGCGCACGGTAAACTCCGGTTTATTTAAATTAATTTCTTCAACTTTTAATTTAGCGAGTTCGCTGACACGAAGGCCAGTAGAAAATAATGTTTCAAGTAATGCTTTATCGCGCAATTGTTGCAAATCACTTTTAGCATGCTGCAAGGGCATTTCTAAAATTCGTTCTAAATCCGCGCCTTCTAAAAAATCTACTTGGCGCGGCGCTTGTTTAGAAAGTTCTATTTTATCAGGACTGAGCGTTTTTACATCATTTTTATTTAAATATTTTAAAAAAGTTCGCAGAGCAATCAAATGATAATTTTGCGTGTTCTTTTTTATTGAATCTCCAGTGCGCGAGGGCAGACGATTTAAATGTAAACGGAATTGATGAACTAAAATTTTTGAAATTCCTTCAGGTTTAATAACTCCGCGTTCACGGGCAAAGTCAGCAAAACGATGCAAAAAAAATCCGTAATTGCGTAACGTCAAAGTAGCCAGACCTCGCTCTACTTCCAGATATTCTAGAAAATCGGTAATAGACCGATCAAGTTGGTTAAGTTTTTGTTGTGATTTTACGACCATACTATACATTGTACGACGTCTTGATTTTATTATCAATTTGTAGTAGAGTATAGCCATCCCAGCCTTCGCTAGGACAAGCTTATTATTAATGTACTGGCACTCGGTTTTACCTTTAAAGGTATTTCTTGGTCCAGCAAACGACTATGTTAGACAAAAAAGCCAAACAACGGCTGATTAACAAGTATAAAGTGCATGACACTGATACTGGTTCCCCTCAGGTTCAGATCGCGATTTTGAGTGAAGAAATCACTCAATTGACTGATCACTTGAAAATGCATAAGCACGATTATTCATCCCGCCGTGGACTTTTGCGCAAAGTTGGCGAACGCCGCCGCTTGCTCAAGTACTTACAACGTGAAGATGAAAAAGCGTTTATGGAGCTGGCTGCTAAACTTAAACTCAAAATTGCCAAGAAAATGATTGAGGAAGAAGAAGAGCGCAAAGCTTTAGAAGCTGAATTAATGACCGATGATATTACCGAAGATGGCGATGCAACAGAAAAAGAATAATAACAACTCTGCGAAGCGGGCCTCTGGTTCGCTTCCTTTGGATTCTATGACCAAACACAAAGATCAACGTGTTGGTATCTTAGTTGATGCTGCCAACATGTATCACTCTGCCAAAAATTTATATAAGCGACATGTTAATTTCAAAGAAGTTTTGAAAGCGGCAGTGGCTGATCGAAAATTAGTGCGCGCGATTGCGTATGTTATCCGCGGCGCGTCGAATGATGAAGAAGAAATGTTTTTTGAAGCATTGAGCAATCAAGGTTTTGAAGTGGTCATTAAAGATTTGCAAGTTTTTTCCGGCGGCGCACGCAAAGCGGATTGGGATGTTGGTATTGCTATTGATGCGATTAAACTTTCTGAACACGTTGATACGATCGTTTTGGTTTCCGGCGACGGAGACTATATTCCGTTAGTCGAATATTTACAGGCTGCCAAAGGTTGCCGAGTTGAAGCGATGGCGTTTCGTCAAACAACCTCTTCGAAATTAATCGAAAGCGTTGATGACTTTATTAGCTTGAGCGACAGCCGGAAGTTTTTGATTGGTCGTTAAATTATTTATTCACCTCACCCGGTCTGCCTTTTGGCAGTCCACCCTCCCCACATGCATGTGGGGAGGGACGGGGAGAGGTCTTAACATTTAGTCTGGCCGACAAACAGACAGAACTGTGGTTTTCCATAGTCCTTTAGTTTGTTGGGCAGACACAAAACATATATGAGTAAAGAACAAGTGTTTACCCGAGACTGGCTTGGCCGGACTCTTAGTTTTAAAACAGGACGTTTAGCTAAACAGGCTGACGCTGCTGTGACCGTGCAATACGGTGAAACAGTTATTCTCGCTACCGTTGTACAATCTAAAGAAGCGCGCGAAGGAACGGATTTTTTTCCGCTCATGGTTGAGTTTGAAGAGCGTTTGTATGCCGCGGGAATTATTAAAGGTTCTCGTTGGATAAAAAGAGAAGGACGCCCGACTGATGACGCCGTATTAACCGGTCGTATGATTGACCGCAGCGTTCGTCCGTTATTTGATCAAGAATCTCGCCGCGATGTTCAAGTTGTCTTAACGGTTTTATCAGTGGATCAAGAAAATGATTTTGATATTGTTTCTCTTGTGGCCGCCTCAGCCGCTTTATCAGTTTCCGGCGTTGATTGGAAAGGTCCGATTGGTGGAATTAGAGTTGGACGCTTAAATGGTCAATTTAATTTTAATCCAACCTATAAGGATAGAGTGGAAAGCGATTTAGATTTGATTGTCGCCGGAACCGCCGATCGAGTTGTTATGATTGAAGCTGGCGCCAAAGAAGTACCGGAAGATGTTATGCTCGACGCGATTATGCAAGGACAAAAGGCCATGCAACCAGCCATTGAATTAATTAATGAAATGACTTCAAAGCTTAAAGTAGAAAAGCATGAACGCGTTGTACGCAAAGCCGAAATTAAAATTGATGAAATTAAAGAATCAGCTTTAGCGTTAGCTGGAGAGTGGTTGAATGAAAATGTTAAAAAGATTTTGTTTGATAAAGTATATTACACCAAAGGTGAACGCAAAGCTGCCGTGAGCGCGATTAAAGATCAGCTTGATGAATTTTTAATGGGCAAAGAAATTGACGCGGCGTATCGCAAAGCGGCAATTTACCAATTAGTTGAATCGGCGGTGGAAGCAGAAGTTACTCGCGCGATTTTAGATGAAAAGAAAAGAGTTGACGGCCGAGCGCTTGATGAAATTCGCGCTTTAGAAGCTGATACAGAATTATTACCGCGCAATCACGGCTCAAGTTTATTTTCTCGTGGTGAAACACAAGTTATGGCCATTGTTACATTGGGAGCGCCGGGCGATGAACAATCTTTAGAAGGACTGGAAGGCGAAAGCAAAAAGAGATTTATGTTGCATTACAACTTTGCCCCATTTTCCGTGGGTGAAGCAAAACCAATGCGCGGTCCGGGACGAAGAGAAATTGGTCACGGTGCTTTAGCAGAAAAAGCCATTGCTAGTTTAATTCCTTCTAAAGAAGAATTTCCGTACACCATTAGAGTTGTGGCGGAAACTTTATCTTCCAATGGTTCGTCTTCAATGGCATCAACCTGCTCGGCCTCACTTGCCTTGTTTGACGCCGGTGTACCGTTGAAGAAAGCCGTGGCTGGTGTGGCGATGGGATTGGCGTCAGTGCCAGACATGAGTCGCTGGGAAGTTCTTACTGACTTACAGGATTTAGAAGATGGCGAAGGCGGCATGGACTTTAAAATTACCGGAACAGCAGAAGGTATTACCGCAATTCAACTTGATACAAAAACAATCGGACTTGATAAAGCCATTATAGAAAAAGCGTTGGTTAACGGAAAAACCGCGCGTCTTAAAGTTTTAGAAGTGATGAACGCCGCGCTTGATAAGCCTCGTCCAGAACTTTCTAAATACGCACCGCGTATTACTACTTTGCGCATTGATCCGGAAAAGATTGGAGAAGTTATTGGTAGCGGCGGAAAAATTATTAATGAAATTATTGATGCCTGCGGTGTGACCATTGATATTGAAGATGACGGATTAGTTATGGTGTGCGGTGCTGATCCAGAAGGCGTTAAAAAAGCA
>CAYRGL010000053.1:0-4791 GCA_964423915.1 uncultured Gammaproteobacteria bacterium
CGTCGCCGTACTGAATTTGAATTGGAAAAAGCCCGTGATCGCGCTCATATCTTAGAAGGCTTAATGATTGCCTTAAATAATATTGATGCGGTTATTAAAACGATTAAAGCTTCAAAGGATCGCGAAGAAGCCAAGGTAAATTTGATGAAGAAGTTTAAGTTAAGTGATAAACAAGCTTTTGCCATTGTGGAAATGAAGCTTGGTTCTTTGGCAAATTTGGAACGCTTACATATTGAAAATGAATTAAAAGAAAAATTGGCCATTATTAAAGAGCTTGAAGGAATTTTAAAATCCAAAGCTAAAATTTTGGGCATCGTCAAAAAAGAGTTAATCGAGTTAACTGAAAAATTCGGTGATGAACGCCGGACCGCGATTGTTGAACATGGTATTAAAGATTTTAGTGTGGAAGATTTGGTACCAAACGAAGAATCAATGGTCATGATGACACGCGACGGTTATATTAAACGATTAACGCCTGATACGTTTAAAGTGCAAGCGCGTGGCGGCAAAGGTGTTATTGGTTTAACAACCAAAGAAGAAGATATGGTGGAATTTTTATTCACTACCATGACGCACGACGACATTTTATTCTTTACTTCGCGCGGTCGAGTTTTTCAGCTTAAAACATATGAAATTCCAGTGGCGTCTCGTACGGCTAAGGGACAAGCGATTGTTAACTTTTTGCAACTTCCCTCCGAAGAAAAAGTTACTTCAGTTTTACCTTTAGATAAACTTTCGAAGAGCGCCTACTTATTCTTTGCGACCGAACGCGGTGTGGTTAAAAAAGTCCCGCTTGATGAATTTTCAAAAGTTAGACGTAGCGGTTTAATAGCTATCAAGATGAGAGAAGATGATAAATTAATTTGGTCAAAACCAACTTCCGGCAAAGACGAAATTCAATTGATTACCGCGCGCGGTCAAGCCATTCGTTTTAAAGAAACTGATGTTCGTCCCATGGGACGAAATGCTTCTGGAGTTATGGGTGTTCGTTTAAAGAAAGGCGATACTTTAGTTGGTATGGGAATAATTCCTGGAGATAAAGAAAAAGCAAAAAAATATCAAGTCTTATCGGTTATGGCTAATGGTTATGGTAAGAGAACATCAATCTCACATTATAAAGTACAAGGCCGCGGCGGCTCAGGCATTAAAACCGCCAAAGTCACGGAGAAAACAGGTGATTTAACCAACGCTTTTGTTGTCAGCTCGGAAGCGATGATGGATCGAGATTTAATTATCATTTCAGCCAAGGGCCAAGTTATTCGTTTACCGTTCAAATCAGTCAACGAATTAGGCCGCGATACTCAAGGTATTAGACTTATGCGTTTTAAGGAAGAAAAGGATAATGTCGCCTGCGTTACTTGGGCCTAAGGATTATTGACCTCTCTTGGCTTCTAGTTTATACTAAGAGTAATTTGCTGCGTCTCTCTTTCAGCATCATTCATTATTAATCCAACGTGTATGGAACAAGAAATCTCCACAACGCCTCACACGCCGGTACGTAAGAAGTTTGATAACAAAAAAAACCTTCTTATCGGTCTTGGTGCAGTTGTTGTAATTTTGATTGTTGTTGCTGTCGCTCATTTTGATGGCTCACTTTTCAATTTTACCAAGAAGCTCTCTCCGACCGAAGCCAAAGCTAAGGCCGAAGAATTTATTAACAAGAATTTAGTGCAAGGCACAACCGCTACAGTTGCTTCTGTAACTGATTATAGCGATTCCTTATATAAATTAAGTGTACAAGTTGGCACGAACACTATTGAATCATTTATTTCCAAAGATGGAAAAGAATTCTTCCCACAGGCCATGAATATAGATGATGTGAATAATGGTGTGGCTACCACCAATGGTACGGCCAACACTGCCGCCGCAACAGCAACAACAGCTAATGCGCCGGTCGTGGCTGCTAATGTTCCAAAATCAGATAAACCAAAAGTTGAACTCTTTATTATGAGCCATTGCCCATATGGCACACAGATTGAAAAGGGTATGACTTCCGTAGTTCGAACCTTGGGTAACAAGATGGATTTTGCCATTAAGTTTGTTAACTACTCAATGCACGGACCAAGTGAACTTGTCGATAACATTAATCAGTATTGTATCGGCACTGAACAAAATGCAAAATACATGGATTACCTAGACTGCTTCTTAAAAGCTGGTGATTCAAAGAGTTGTATTGCTTCAACTGGTATTGATCAAAATAAACTTACTGCTTGCTATAATGCTACTGATTCAAAATATAAGATTACGGCTAACTCCAATGATAAAACAACGTACAGCGGTAGTTTCCCAACTTTCTTGATTGATGATCAGGAAAATAAAACTTTGGCAGTTCAGGGTTCTCCAACTTTAATTATCAACGGAAAACAAGTTGATTCAAATCGAGATAGCGCGAGTTTACTAGCTACGATTTGTTCAGCCTTTACCACTAAGCCTGCCGAGTGCGATGCTAAATTAGCAACCGCCACTCCAGCGCCAGGTTTTGGTGATTCTACAACTACGGCTGGTAGCGGATCAAACGCTAACTGCGCGCCAACGAACTAAGATATTTTTCTACATCTAATGTCATCCCAGCGAAAGCTGGGACCCAGAAAAGCCCTCCTTTCGGAGGGCTTTTGTTTTATGTATTAGGCGCGAGCCGCACCAAATTATAATTAATATAACAATATGAAAGGAGGGAAATCATATTATGTATATATTTTAGCTAGTCAGAGGAATGGAACTTTATATACCGGAGTAACTGGAAATATATTAAATCGGGTTGATGAACATAGAACTAATAAGTATCCCGGATTTACCGCGGAATATAATGTTAAATGCTTGGTTCACCTTGAAATATTTAATGATCCTCATACGGCAATAAGAAGAGAGAAAAATATAAAAGCCTGGAAAAGAAAGTGGAAACTTGAATTAATTGAAAAGACAAACCCGACTTGGAAAGATTTATATGATGATATACTTACAATGTATTAATCAAGCTGCGCCCATATAACCCTGGGTCCCTGCTGGAGTTTACCCTCGCGAAGGCGAGGGCGGGGATGACAGTGGAAAGCGGGGAATGACACAAATATGAAAGAAATTTAAAAGACCGAAAATATTATTTCCGGTCTTTAATTCTAAATTGTAAAATTGATAAATTTAAGAATTTGAGAATTTTGATTTACGAGGTTTTTCAAAACCATGCCCCATTTCGCATAGCAGTAACCAAACTTCTATGCTATAGTCAGGCTCCAATAATTTTTTAAGGTAGACTTTGATGTCGTTACATATACCATCCTGAATGTTTACTCTTTCATTATATGCATATGCTGCTATATCAAATTCAATGTCTCCAATCATCGCACCCCCATTAACAAACAGGCATCGAATACTGACTTCTTCATCTTTTAACACTCTACTTGAGCAGCTGAGTTCCTCAGCAATATAGTTTCTTATTTGTTTGATATGTCCATGAATAAGTTGCATTCGAATTTTCGCGGTGTTACTATCGTCACTCTTAATATAAATATTTACTGTCGGCATAATTTTCCCCTCCGCCTTTGTTTTCTCACTGGTGCTTCATATATTTTGAATGCGGAATATATTCCAGCTATCAGAAGCACAAAGACTAGAACAAGTCGCCATTCAAGAGGAATAGATCCCGGGTCAGAAATAATAGATTTTTCGCCAAAATTACTCGAAGCTCTATAAAAAAGAGCTAGTATAAATAATATTGCCGGTCCACCAATAAATATTAAAGATAATAAAGAAGTGCCCTCTTTATCTTTTAAATTGTTTGTTCTCATCACTATTACCCTTTCTTGAGTAGTTAATTTTTCAAAGTTCTATAATTTGTTAAAATATCATATAATCTTTGTTTTGTCAATAATAGGCTATTTATATTTAATACTTGATTTATTTATATATATATGATTAAATAAGGAAGTTAATAAAAATGAATACCGCCTCTAATAAATCTGTAGATCAGGCGGCTACAGAACCATCCTCCACTCTGGCGAGTTACGGATGGCTAAGTGCTTCTTTTTTATTTTATGACTGATAAACAAACAAAACCGTTAAGCGATTTCGCGACTTTAATTAAAGAAGATACCTATAAAATTCCGCAGCTTGGCGATACGGTCAGCGGCGTTGTTTTATCTTCTTCTAAGGCCGAAGTCAGATTAGATATTGGCGGTCGTTTAATCGGCGTTGTTCGCGGTAGAGAATTATATTTTGAAGGCGGCGAATATGCCGGCTTAAAACCGGGCGATGTTATTGAAGCTACTGTTGTTGATGTTGAAAACGAAAACGGCGAATTAGAACTTTCGTTCCGCTCGGCTGGTGAAGAAAAAACGTGGGTAGCTTTGGAAGAAATGTATTCTAAGAAAACTCCAATCATGGTGCGCATTAACGCCGCTAACCGCGGAGGCTTGCTCGTCAGCTATGCGCAGATCCCGGCCTTCTTACCGGTTTCTCAGTTATCTCCGGAAAATTATCCGCGCGTTTCCGGCGGTGATAAAGCTAAGATTTTAGAAAAATTAAAATCGTTAGTTGGAACGGAAACTGAAGTAAAAATTATTACCCTTGATCGCAAAGAAGGAAAATTGGTTGTCAGCGAAAAAGATGCCTGGCAAGAAAAGCAAAAGGATGTCATTTCGCAATTTAAAGTCGGCGATACGGTTGAAGGCAGAATTATTGCCGTTACCAGTTTTGGAATTTTTGTAAATTTTGGTGGCAATCTTGAAGGCTTGATTCACATCAGTGAATTAGCCTGGCAGCGTATTGATGATCCATCAGGAATTTATAAAGTCGGTG
>CAYRGL010000054.1:0-4659 GCA_964423915.1 uncultured Gammaproteobacteria bacterium
CGCGCTTAAAAATATTTAATTCACCTCACCCCAACCCTCCCCACATGCATGTGGGGAGGGAGACGAAGCCGAAGGCTGAGTCGGGAGAGGTCAAACAAACATATGGTTATTAAGAAAAAAACTTGGCCTGAGCAATACGAAGCAATGGATAATGGCTCAAAAACTTTTGATTGTCGCCTTGATGACTTTGAATGCAATGTTGGTGACTCAATTCTTTTTGAAGAATGGGATCCAATTAAATCAGAATATACTGGTCGTAGTTTAGAAAAACGCGTGACTTATATTTTAAAAACAAAAGAAGTAAAATTCTTTACGGATAAAGATATTGCAGAAAATGGATTACAGATTTTTTCTTTAGAATAGTATGTTTATTCGAGAGGAAGTAATTAACGAAGCTAATTTAACAAAGCTTGATCATTATTCAAGCTCTTGTTCTCCTTGCCAACTTTTGCAATCAAGCAAATGGTTAAAATTTCAAGAGTCAGCTGGACACAAAGCCCATTTATTTTTTATTGAAGTAATAGATACTTATTTCACTGCCTTTGAATATTCTTTGCCGCTTAATAAAAAATATTACTATATACCAAGAGGGCCGGTTATAAATAATGAAAAATTACAAAAAGAATTTGAAAAAGAGTTTAAAAAAATACTTTCAAAAGATATAATTTTTGTTCGATTTGAGCCGAACTGGATTCCGGCGTCAGCAAGAAAAATTAATGATCTTCAACCAAGTCATACCTTTTACACAGATCTTTTATTAGATGAAAAAACATTATTAGATGGAATGCATCAAAAAACTCGCTATAATATTCGTTTAGCTTTAAAAAAAGAAATGAGTTTTTTATATAATGATCCTGACATTGATTCTTTTATTAAACTTATTAAAGAAACAAGTGCGCGAGATAAGTTTGTTTCTCACCCTATTAGTTATTATAAAAAAATGATTGAGTCTGGTGCAGCACAATTAGCAACTTTAAAGGATAATGAAGAAGTGCTGGCCGCGGGAATCTTTGCGCAATACGGTGATACCATGACTTACTTACATGGCGCTTCATCTTCAAACAAAAGAGAATTAATGGCGCCCTATGCCTTGCATTGGGAAATGATGATGTTTGCTAAAGGTGAAGGTTTAAAACACTATGACTGGCATGGCGTTGATGATAAAAAATGGCCTGGTTTTACTCGCTTTAAACGAGGTTTTGGCGGTACAGATATTATCTATCCCGGCACCTTTGATTTAGTTCTTGATTCAATTGCTTATACGGGTTATACTGTTATTCGCGCCTTGGTGCGCCTTTTTTAATATATGGATAGACTACTACGAGTTATCAAAAAATTCATACCGAAAAAATTATTTAACGTGGCCTGGCCCATGTATCATTTTTTATTAGGCGTCACGGCTAATATTGTCTACCGTTGGCCATCAGATAAATTAATTGTGATTGGTGTGACCGGAACAACAGGGAAAACCACGACGACTTATTTAATTGCGAAAATGTTACGCGAAGCCGGTTTTAAAGTCGGCTTTACTTCCACGGCCATGTTTTCTGATGGCAATAGCGATTGGCTGAATGCCAAGAAGATGACTATGGTCGGACGATTATTTACGCACAAGATGTTACGTTCCATGTTACGCAATGGTTGTCAGTACGCCATTATTGAAACCTCAAGCGAAGGCATTATTCAGTACCGTCATCGTTTTATAAATTATGATACCGTATTAATTACTGGTTTGTATCCGGAACATATTGAAGCACACGGCAGCTTTGAACATTATAAAGAAGCTAAAGGAATGTTGTTTACTCGGCTTAAGGATTGCAAAACAAAATATATTGATGATAAAGGTAATGTTACCAAAGCTGAAGGCGTAAAAAAATTGTCGTTACATCGAGTTAAGAAAACTGCGATTGTTAATGCCAATGATGAGCACGCCACGTACTTTATGGATTTTTGGGCAGAAGAAAAAGCTGCGTTTTATATCAAAGATGAAAAGCATGAAGAGATCCCAGAAGACGTTCAAAAAATTGTTGGTATTGTTTCTGAACAAAATGGTAAACGAAGTTTGGTAGTGAATGGTAAAAAAATAAAAGTGCAGATGCTTGGTCAATTTAATGTGCATAATATCTTAGCCGCCTTAAGCGTTGGTTTAATGCGCGGTCTTGATATTCATGATTTAGCGCCAGGACTAGAAAGTGTTAACGGCGTTCCAGGAAGATTAGAATTAATTAACGAAGGACAGAAATTTTTAGTGGTAGTGGATTATGCTTTTGAACCTCGCGCTGTTGAAAAATTGTATGAAACAATTAATGAGTTACCACATGGCAAGATTATTCATGTCTTAGGTTCAGCCGGTGGGGGACGAGATAAGTCACGTCGCGAAGTTTTAGGAAAACTGGCTGGTTACAAAGCTTCAATTGTTATTGTGACCGATGAAGATCCATATGATGAAAACCCCGGCGCTATTATTGAAGCAGTGGCCATTGGTGCTGAACAGGCAGGCAAAACTCGCAATAAAGACCTGTTTACAGAAATTTCTCGTCGAGAAGCTATTCGTATGGCATTTTCTCTAGCCAAAGAAGGAGATGTTGTTTTGATAACGGGAAAAGGCTCAGAACAGGCGATTTGCCGAGCAAATGGCAAGAAAGAAAAATGGGATGATCGAGAGGTTTGTCGCGAAGAATTACAGCGTGTCTTTAAAGCTGTGGATAACTCCTAAAGCTTGCTCATAACAGTCTTGGCGTAGAAATCGTTAATGAGCTTATATTGGCTAAAATTTAGCTATCTTGACAATTTATTAAGATGGAGCAGTTAACCTGTTGACATCTTATAAATTTGTTGTTAGTATAAAAAAGCTTTTCGAAGCTTTATTTGTAAACGGCCAACCAGTGTATTCACACGCGTAACAATACACAATTTTGTATCAAACAGGCCGTTTTTTTGTGTCTTTTAAGGGTTTTTTTATAATCATATTCGCTTTTCTAACCCTTCCATCAATTAAATTAATCCCCAATATTTAAGATCTCAATACCTGTTGAGATTTTTGCCGTATTAATCAATTTCGCCTATGCCCAAAACCTCCACTGCTCCGGCTGAAGTTCTAAGCAGCCGTAAATATTTTACAAATCAGAGCGCAGCTATCCCAATGCCTGATTTGATCGAGGTCCAAAAGGACTCATACGCTTGGTTCCTTAAAGAAGGCCTTGCCGATTTGTTTGACGAGATTTCACCGATAACAGATTTTATCGGCCGAGATTTAGAATTGCATTTTGGCAAGTATTATTTTGATGAACCAAAGTTTAATGAAGCAGAAAGCAAAGCTAAAAATGTTACCTACGAAGCATCACTACGAGTAGAAACAACGTTGGTCAATAAGAAGAATGATCAAAAAACAACTCAGGAAGTTTTTTTGGGTGACTTCCCAATCATGACTAAAAACGGAACCTTCATTATTAACGGTATTGAACGTGCCATTGTCTCTCAGTTAATTCGTTCGGCTGGTGTTATTTTTACCGCGGAATTAATTCGTGGACGAAAGCATTACGGCGCCAAAATTATTCCTAACCGCGGAGCGTGGATTGAAATTGAGACTGACGCTTCAGGAGTAATGTGGGCACGTATTGACCGCAAACGTAAGGTAGCTGTAACGTCGTTACTTCGCGCTTTTGGTTATAGTGCTGATGAAGAAATTCGTGCTTTGTTTAAAGATAAAAATCTTGGCGAAGTTGATTACATTGAAGCGACATTAGGAAAAGATACCGCGAAAGACGAAGCTGAAGGTTTGATTGAAGTGTATAAGAGAATTCGTCCAGGTGATTTAGCGACAGCGGATAATGCACGATCCTTGATTCACTCCATGTTTTTCCGTTTTGATCGCTATGACTTTGACCGTGTTGGACGCTATAAATTAAATAAGCGTTTTGGTTTTGATATTCCTAATAATAAATCCACGCGTATTTTGCGCCGTGAAGATTTGGTCGCGATCATTGGTGAAATTATTAGATTAAATATTACTCAAGATAAAGAAGACGATATTGACCATTTAGGAAATCGTCGCGTCCGTGCCATTGGAGAATTAATTCAAAATAAAGCTCGTATTGGTTTGGCACGTATGGAACGTATTATTAAAGATAAGATGAGTATTTTGGAAATTGAATCGTTGACGCCAAACAAATTGATTAATGCGCGTCCAGTCATGAGCGTCGTGAAAGAATTTTTCATGTCGTCACAGTTGTCTCAGTTCATGGACCAAACAAATCCTTTAGCAGAGCTAGAACATAAGCGACGTTTGTCCGCGATGGGTCCAGGCGGCTTAACTCGCGAACGCGCTGGTTTTGAAGTTCGCGACGTGCACACCACTCACTACAGTCGTATTTGTCCAATTGCTACGCCAGAAGGTCCAAACATTGGACTGGTTGGTCACTTTGCCACCTATGCCCGTTTAAATAGTTATGGTTTTATTGAAGCACCATACCGAAAAGTTGTTAAAGACGCTAAGGGACGTCCTACTATTACTAATGAGATTGTCTATCTTGATGCTTTTGAAGAAGAAAAATATATTTCTACTGCTTTTACCACGCCTTCTGATGCTGATGGACACTTTTTAGTAGAAAAAGCTGAAGTTAGAAAATACGGCGAACCAGCCATTGAAGATGTTTCTAA
>CAYRGL010000055.1:0-4622 GCA_964423915.1 uncultured Gammaproteobacteria bacterium
TTTTTGCGTCAAGCCGGTGTTCTTGATACGAGCAGAATAACACCTCCCGCCTTAACCGCCTTAACGTTGTTAGTTGCAGAAAGCAATTCAAAAGAAAAAGATAAGGTGATTGGATTGTTACTGATGTTGTTGAAATAATTAAGAAAAATCTTTTTACTCCATCTACCTCCTCCTCTGCTCCTCCAAAACTCAATAAATAGGAAAAACACCCCGCCCAGGGCGGGGTGTTTTTTTGTTTAGAAAAGAAAATTGCTCTATCTTGGACAAACGAACTATCTGGAAATTCCGGATAGTTTAAAAGCAATATGCAAAAAATGCATATTGCTAATATTCCAAAAAACCGTGAATTTGGTCACTTTTTAAGACAAATTCACGGTATATTGACGTTTAATCGTGAATTTTTGAGTTTCGGTAGAGTCATAAATGTATAGATTTCACTAAATATGTATAGATTTGTATATATATTTTGAATATTGACTAGATTTCAAATTAGTGCTATCATGGTAATATGAGTGAATTAATTTCTATAGGAAAAGCCGCAGAAATGCTCGGAGTGTCTGTTCAGACTCTTCGGCGTTGGGATGCCAAAGGAACCTTAAAAGCCCTGAGAAGCGATGGTAAGCATAGATATTTTCGAAGAGAAGATCTTTTAGTGTATACCAATGATTTATTCACTTTGGCCAAAGATTGGGCGTGTAATGATACCCCACATGAACCGGAGGGAAAGTTTTATTGTCGCAGCAGAGATATTTTTCAGGCAAGATTAGAAACTATGGCTATTCATTTATCAAAATTGGCAGAATTCAAAGATACCGCGTCTTTGGTTGGGGCCATTACTGGTGAAATTGGAAATAATTCATTTGATCATAATATAGGAAATTGGAGTGATATTCCTGGAATATTTTTTGGTTATGATCTTAATAAGCAGCAAGTAGTGCTTGCCGACAGAGGACAAGGTATATTAAAGACCTTAAGTAGAGTCAAGCCAAGTCTTAAGAATGACAGCGATGCATTACTGGTTGCTTTTACAGAAGTAGTTTCCGGCAGATCACCGGAAGCCAGGGGAAATGGTCTTAAGTATGTAAAAAAAGTTATTTTAGAACAGAACTCTATAGATTTAGTCTTTCAAACGGGTGAGGCGAAATTAGAGCTTAAGCCCAGTGATTCAAGACTAGAAATTACTAAACAACATATTCATTGTGTTGGGTGTTTAGCATTAATAAAATTTTAATATGCTTATTCAATTAAAAAAATTTGGCGTTGTTTTAACTTCTCGTCAGGCCGGCAAAGAAGCTTTTTCGGCTTTTAATCCATATTTTGATAAGCTTGGCGAACAAGAAGATGTCATAATTGATTTTCAAGATGTTATTACTTTTTCACCATCCTGGGGAGACGAATTTTTATCACCACTTGTTTTAAAATACAAAGATCGAATAATTTTTCAAAATTCAGATAACCCCTCAGTTAAAGCAACTCTTAGTTTACTTCGTGATATTAAATGGAATGTAAAGAATTAAAATAATTCTAGCAACTCATCAAGAAATGCCTTCAAAATTTTCTTATATCGTTTACCTTCTCTCTTGCTCTGACAAAACTCTGTACTGTGGCATCACAACTGATGTCGCGCGTCGTTTTAAAGAACATAAGGCAGGAAAAGGCGGCGCATACACACGGTCACATAAAGTAGTGAAGATTGTGTATACGGGAAAAGCCAAAGATAGATCAAGCGCTTTAAAACGAGAAGCGCAAATTAAGAAAATGACACGGGCTAAAAAACTAGAATTAATCAAAAATGGAATTCGAAATAAAAAAATTTAGAAATTCTAAAAATATTCGTCTTATTATTAAGCCCGGCGCTAGAATAATTGTTACGGCACCCACGCGAGTCTCTCAAAAAACCATTGAGCGATTTGTGATGAGTAAAAAAGATTGGATTATACAAAAAATAGAACAATACAAAAATGTTCCAATTAAAAATACTAAAAATACACGAAATAGTTATTTAGAGCACAGAGAAGCAGCGCGAATATTAGTGCATGAACGTATTAGATATTTTAACGGTTTTTATAAGTTTAAATTTAAAAATATTAGTATTAGAAATCAAAGCACTCGTTGGGGAAGCTGCTCTCGTAAAGGAAATTTAAATTTTAATTATAAACTTGTTTTGCTAGAACCAAAACTTGCTGACTACATTATTGTGCATGAGTTATGTCATATAAAAGAATTTAATCATTCGCCAAATTTTTGGAAACTTGTCGGAGAAACTATTCCGGATTATCTTCAGTTAAGAAAAGAGTTACAGAAGAATAGGATTAGTTTGTCAGCACTGTAGAGACGAGCTATACTAAAGGTATTAATTTGCTTCATGAAACACACAATTACTAAGAAGAAATTTCTGCCCTTCAAGCAAAAGTCTTTTCGCTTTGCTTTGTTAGCAATAGTCGTCTCTGTTTTGTTAAGTTCTACTGTTATTTATATAGCTTTTCATACCTTACCAGAACGCGATGCTAGCCTTAATCTACAAAAAGCTCAACAAGGAATTAATAAAGAATTGCAAACCTTTGCCCAAGAAGGTGCTACCTTAGCCAATACGCCCGGTTTGGCCGATGCTCTAACCGCGCAAGATAGTACTACTATCAATAGTTTATTGGTTCAGAAAACTAACGAACGAGGCACCAAAGTCGTTGCCGTTGCTAACGCCAATGGTTTTGTTATTGATCGAACAAGCGTTGCAAAAAAAGTAGGTGATAATTTCTTTTTAAATAATCCTTTGGGTAGAGAAATGGTAAAAACCGACGCAAATAATGTTGATATAGGTATCAGCACGGTTGATCCACGTTTGGTCACTATAGCGAGCGGAAATTTTGTTCAACAAGGTGATAAAAAAGTTGGAGCTTTATTTTCCGGTTATTTAGCTAATGATACTTACGCGAGCTTTTTTGCAAAACAATACTTTAAACCTGGAACTTTTGTCGCTTTTTATACCAAGGAATATGGTTTGTCCGGCTCTAGCATCGTACAGCCTATGGGTAAGGCATTGCTAGTCGAGTATCTGCACCCGGAATTGGACATTATTCAAAAAGATCATACGCAACGTTTCGTTCTTTTACCTGATGGAAGGTTTTTTCTTGTTCAAAATTTGTGGTTGCCAGGCTTGGAAAATTCCATGGGTGGAATGTTAATCTTTATTCCCTTAACGCATTTGGTACAAATAGTTACAGCCGGAATTTTTTTACCGTGGCTTATTTTCTTTTTAGTTTTATTTTTTGTTCATCGTAATAATAAAAAAACAGAAAAAAACCTTTGGTTATCATCGCCTTTTATTATTTCTTTGATGGTTATATATTTTGTTAGTGTGACTGCTTTGGCGTTTGGTTTTTACGACAATTTTGTTAAATTTCAAAATACACCATACCCGCTCTATAATTCAATTCTTCGTTTTCAACCAGAGGGCGGAGTTTTTGATCGTCGTTTTGCCCAACGCCTCTCGGTTTTAATTGATACGGGCGGTGAAGCCATTAATACCATTCGTTTATCGTTATCATATAATCCGCAAGAGTTGACTATACAGTCAGTTGACATGGCGCGCTCAATTTGTAAAAATTTTATTTTAAATAATCATAATTCTCTGACTGGAACTATTGAAATGGAATGTATTATCCCCAATCCCGGTTTTAGCGGCAATAGCGCGGTCGTGACTGATTTATTTTTCAAAGCCAATAATAAGGTTACAGTGAGTTCAGTCCATTTTCTCAATGATTCGCAAGTGTTGGCTAATGACGGCTTAGCGACCAATGTTTTACGTATGGCGATTGACGCTAGTTTGCGCTTTGATGATGGACAAGCGATTGATCAGCAAAAAAGCTTGATTATTTTTTCACCAACACATCCAAACCCCGAACGCTGGTATTCAAACAAAACCGTTTCTCTATTGTGGACTCCGGCCTTGCCGGCAGTACTTACGGTTAATGGAAATTCAGCGCAAAAAAGTCCTGATAGTTTAGCGCCACTTCACTATACGGTTTTGCAAGACGGTATATATAACTTTGCCGCGACGGCAAAAAATAATGTTGGTGAAGATATTAGCGGCAACGTGACGGCAAAAATTGACACAACTCCACCCGAAGAATTAACCCTTAATGCTAGTGAAACAAACATTAAACCCGGTGGCTTAGTTCGTTTTACGGCGAGCGGCAAAGATTATCTGAGTGGCTTACAGAGGGTGTTTTATTTAAAGATTAATAATGAAATTTTCTTTCCAATTGGAGCGCAAATTTATATTCCCTTTCCGCAAGCCGGCGATTACATGATTACGTTGCGCGCCTATGATCAGGCAGGAAATTTCCGTGACGTTTCTAAAAAAATTATTGTTAATCGTTATCAATAACCATATGAAAAAAAAAGATCTCCTTCTTTTGCTACTCTGTGTTTTTGTCACGGAGTTTGCCGGTTTTATCGGCAGTATTTATAATATTACCTCTCTTACTACGTGGTACCGTGTCTTGCAAAAAAGTCCGCTCAATCCTCCTGATTGGGTGTTTGCTCCGGTTTGGATAGTATTATTTTTACTCATGGGTGTTAGTTTATTTATGGTTATTCGCGCCGGGCATAGAAAATTTTTC
>CAYRGL010000056.1:0-4610 GCA_964423915.1 uncultured Gammaproteobacteria bacterium
AAACGAGGTCGAGTTATAGGCCGCGGAGCACTTTGTTCAATTTTATTAGTTGAAGAAAAAATATCCTCTGGATTGTTTAATTTTGCCATACTATTTTTTAGAACCGATTCCTCCAGCTTGACTGGAGATCGTATTTGATAAATCACTTTGTGTTGTTGGAGATTTACTTGCCCTAATCGCAAAATAATAGGTTGTGCCATTAATTAAACCTGTAACTACTTTGGAGTGTGCCGAGGCGACAGCCGTCACCGTATTGGTCATAGCGCTAGGACTATCTCCATAGTAAATAGTATAACCTGTTGCACCAAAATACGACAGCCAATTGACAGTCACAGAACTCGAGCCCGGAGTCGCCGAAACAAGAAAAGGTTCATTTGGTTTTCTAGTAATTTCAGTAGCATAATCGCTTATATTTCCATATTGATCAACTGAACGAACAGAAACATAATAATCAGTTGTATCATTAAGGCCAGTTCCGTTAATACTTGAAAATACTGCATTTGGATTATTGGCCAAGGGATCAGTTCTAATAATTGTGGAAACGGCATAATTTCCCGTACCACGCGGTTGAGATCCAAGATAAGCGATATAGCTGACAGCATCAGTTATCTTTGGCCAATACAGAGAAATTTTTCCAACACCGCCAGTGGCCTGGAGACTTGGAATAGCTGGAGCTTGTGTATCACGCGGCATTATTTTTATTTCAGCCGAAAAGGCACTTTCCTGGTTTTTATCTGACAAAGCAGTCACCGCAAAGTAATAATTAATACCATTAACAAGTCCGTCGATTGTTTTGGTTATAGTTTGACCGTTTGGGATAACGTCTGTTGTAAATACATACTGGCGCGGATTTAATCCGTAATAAATCTTATATTTAGACGCATTAGTTACCGCATCCCAGCTTAGTGTAATTTTTGTACCCTCTGGATTGGCCGTCGCTTGAACATTTGGAATGCCCGGTTGATTTTCACGGAAGAAGAAAAATTCTTTTAACACTTCTGGCAAACAACTGTTAGCAATGTTATTACAATTGGCATCGCTCGTACATACACGTCCGGCATTAGCACCAAACATACAAATTTTATTTGTTCCTTCTTTGGTAATTGGCGTATCGATAAGCGCAGGCAAATCATCAATCGTGCCCGGTCCACTCTTATCACGACAATAGTAAAATTCAATACCGGTTGATGGATCACGCCATGGCCACTGATAATTTGGCGGGAAGTCGTAATAAACCGGCCATGGGTTTTCACACAGGAATAAGCGCAATTGTGCCGTACCATCTTTGCTCTGACCAACGGTTGATGGTTGATTAGCGGTATCAGCGGTAATCGTTGCTTTAGCTCGTCCTAAGGTTTGAGCATCTTGTTTGTTCCCTGCGGTGGCTAACGATTGATTTTCTTGACCCTGTTGCACAACAGTAGCGATGTCAGTATTATCTGATGACCAATTCCATGACCAGCTATAAATACTGGGCAGTGGTTGAATCGGATGATTCAGGTGATCAACCGCAATGGATTCTAATTGAGCGGTCTGTCCTGTTTTTTGGAAAAGAGTAAACGACGGGTTAATATTGACGTGATTTAGCGTACAAACATCAGCGCCGGTTGTAAATGACCACATTTCAGCATTGGCAAAATCTGTAGTGTTAAAAATACTTGGTACACCGCGTGCGGCAAGACCCACCATACCAATACCAGCTAAGTTTTTGATTCCATCATTATAAAATTGTTTTGGATCACCATTACCAATATTAGCTAAATCAGGATCACCTTTAACAACGACGTAATAATTAATTCGCGCCTCCAACGGACGATTGATATGATACGAAACTTTAGTTTCATTAGCATTAATATCATACCCAACAACATTGCCTGGAACATAACAGAAATTACTGACGTCAGCAAACGCCGGATGTGCTAAGACATTAGGGAAAACTTTAGCAATTATTTTTTTAGCTTCAAACAGGGCTTTGGCTAAAAATGTTTTTGGTGCAGGTTGTGCCGAAGCCACAATTGAATAACCAGTTGGGCACGTCTGCGTACCATAATCTCCAATCAAATAGACATTATCGCTAAAACTTGAAATATCCATTGGTTGATTAAAGGTTGCCTCAACAACAGTATTGCGACACACGTCTTGACCATTAGCGGCCGGGAAATGATCCGTGACACTGGGACGAGTTTGACAGCAATGCGATCCAGTAATACCACAACCAGTAGTTTGCGTATCACCGCAGATTCCATCACTGGTACAACCACAGCATAAACCGCGTTCTCCGGTTGGGCTCGTACACGCTCCTTGGTTTGCCAAACAACTAAGT
Source organism: uncultured Gammaproteobacteria bacterium (assembly GCA_964423915.1). Taxonomy (GTDB): domain Bacteria; phylum Patescibacteriota; class Patescibacteriia; order Patescibacteriales; family Patescibacteriaceae; genus Patescibacterium. The sequence goes on from CAYRGL010000056.1 coordinate 2,324, forward strand.
GAAGGATCGATTAATTGACAGGAATCAGTTTCACCGTTTTGCGGTGGTTTACAACAACAACGACAGGTATCATTGCCAACGCCGCTACCAGAACTAGCCCCCAAAGGATTTGGTCCTCCATTGTTGCCATACGCAGTCGGCAATAAACACTGGTAACCAGTACTGCAGGTTCCATTGCAAGCCTGAGTTAATGGATCTTTACACGGCACACCCGGACCAGGATCATTTGTTTTACAGGTACAATTTGTCGGATCGCAACGCATGTTATTTGGACACGAACTATTCTTATCACATTGTCCATAAGCATTAGCACAAGAAATAGGAGCGCTCGTACAACCCTGCTGACAACTATTTAATTTATTATAGGCTCCAGTAATTTGCGGATTAATATTACAGCTATTTGGATAGACATTGGTACAATTGTAATAGGCACAATACTGTAAAACATCTTTTTGAAAACGACTTCCTCCTACCGGCACGCTCGTACAACGATTATTATTTTTTCCATCGACACAACATTCTGCATGTTTAGAACATTCAGCTGGATCGGTAATTGAGGAACAATCTTTACATTCACCGCGCGGAGAGCTTGAAGCATCACAATATTTACCGGTGGTACCAGTACAGTTGCAGAGTGAATCATCAGGTACGCCATTTACAACACAACCGCTACAGAGACCAAGATTAGCTTGTCCTGAACCGCATGATCCCTCACAAGTCAAACCAGCACAACAATCTTGATTTTGTTTTGTTTTATCACAACAACAATCACAAGTTCCTTGATCTGGTTTTTTACATTTATTATCAAGCGGGTCACACGTTGAGCCCGAGGGACAAATAAGTTGATTAATAGCACATTTACCTTCAGTGCCATTCATTTGACAATTAAATGGACTTTGGCACTTATTACAATTTCCGTTAATTGAATTTGTATCAACACAACGATTATTAGTTAGACGAGTCCAACCATCTGGACAGGTTTGCGTCCAGTTATTAATCATCCAACGTTGATTATTATTATAAATATCGCAATAGCCAGCTACCGGTTGATTATTTAATTTAATTACCTGGTTAGCATTATCATGCATTTCTGTTTTCTTACAAAGTTGGGCGTTGGCTCTGACACAGCGATTTAAATTTGCGTCATAGGTACACGCGCCACCCTGACAGCCAGGAAAAGTATTACAGGCTTGATCGCCACATTGACCAACAGCAATTGGATTTCCTGTGCCTGGATATGGGGAACAAAGGCCCGGGGAGTTTGGACAATAAAATCCTTCTAAACACTGGTTATAAGAATAACCTGAGCAGGAGTTTGGATCAGAACAGGTGCTTTGTCCACCATTAATTCCGGGAGTACATGGTTGATTACAGCATGAACCATTACCACATTGGTTTTGCCCAGAAAGACATTGAGCACATTTATTTTGTCCAGCGTTTTGACATTGACCACGAGCACAGCAGGCCGTTCCGCACTGTTCTTGATCGGGTGCACAGCTCGCAGTGCTACCGGTTGAAAAACGCCATTCATAAACACTGGTCGCGACAGAGCCATAACATTCACCCGGCGTCGCCTTGCATTTACCAGCTTCAGGCAATCCCGCAGCACAACAAGTTGCGGTACCGTTACCACAATCAGAATCTTGCGTACACTGACCAACAGTAAAATTAACTCCATTACTTTGCTTTGCTGGAGAACCTACTAATATATGTAAGGGTCCTGTTGCGGCAGCCTGCGGCACTGTAGTAATTACTTTCCAAGGTTTAATACCTGTGGCGCTTTGATCAATATCCCAAAAACTAATGACTTGTCCTTGCTGATTTAAATTGTTATAAAAACGAACCGTGCTGTCAGTATTTTTTGTTTGAAAATATTCTCCCCATAAAGTCACTTGAGAATTTGCTTGTCCTAGTGACGGCTGCAAACTGCAGACACCCGGATTAGGCGTACCTGTAGTGACAGCAAATGTTTGTGTTCCGGAATCAGCCGGCGCAAAGCCACTACGTGAAATGGTAATTGGATATGATTGTCCAGCAGGAATTCCGCTTGGCACTTTTACAATAATTTGTTTGTCATTCCAGATTGAATCAGCGCAGATTTGCGGGAAACTATAATCAGCTTCATAGCCAGTTACTGATCCAAAGAAAACTTTACTTGTGGCTTTAGTATCGCCAAAACCAGAGCCGCGAATTGTAACATACTGACCGACCGGGCCACTGGATGGATCAATGGAACTGATGAGCGGTCCATTGTAGGGTTCATTTTCTTTGGTAAAAGCCAAATAGT
>CAYRGL010000057.1:0-4595 GCA_964423915.1 uncultured Gammaproteobacteria bacterium
TATGAACTTGTAAAAAATGAATTTGGTCATGAACCGCGTGTTTCTGTTTTTAAAAAAGAAAATGGCGGCAAAGCTTCGGCGATTAATGTTGGTTTAGAAAAAACCAAGGCTGATATTATTGTTACCCTTGATGCTGATACAATTTTTTCGCAAGATACGATTGAGGTTTTGTTAAATCATTTCTCTGATCCAAAAGTTGGTGCGGTAGCTGGTAATACAAAAGTTGGTAATCGCATTAATTTATTAACGCGTTTACAAGCTTTAGAATATATTACCAGTCAAAATCTTGATCGACGTGCTTTTGCTGTTATGAATATGATAACCGTGGTACCGGGTGCGGTAGGTGCGTGGCGTCGCGTTGCGGTTATTGAAGCTGGTGGCTTTAGCACGGATACTTTAGCAGAAGATGCTGATTTAACCATGACCATTAGAGAACATGGTTATGAAATTACCTATGAAGAAAATGCCTATGCTTTGACTGAAGCGCCTGACACAATGAAAAGTTTTATTCGTCAGCGCCATCGTTGGATGTTTGGCACTTTTCAGGCCGCTTGGAAACATAATTATATTTTATTTAAGAAAAAATATGGTTGGTTTGGATTTTTTGCTTTGCCAAATATTTTTATTTTTCAAATTTTATTTCCTTTAATTGCGCCATTAATGGATATTGTGACAGTAGTGGTAGTTATTTTAGCGTGGCTTGGTAAATTACAACACCCGGCAGAATATTCGTTTGATGCGATGTGGGCTGTACTATTTTATTATGCGTTGTTTATTGTAGTTGACTACTTAAGTGCTTTGATTGCTTTTTTCATGGAGCAAAAAGAAAACAAACGCCTCTTAGTTTGGCTTTTAGTGCAACGATTATATTACCGACAATTAATGTATATTGTGGCCATTAAATCATTTATTTCTTCGCTGCGAGGTTGGGAAGTTGGTTGGGGAAAATTAGAACGAAAGGGAACAGTTAAGTTTAACTAAAGGTAAAGGTAAAAGCTTTAACTCCGGCAGAATCAAAACGTATTTCTAAAACGTGATCAGCGCCGACCGGATTTTCGTATAAAGTATACAAATCAGAATTTTGAATATTTAGTTCTTTAACTTTTTTACCATCAACTAAAATTGTGGCTTTAACCTCTTTATCGGCTGAGGCAACAAAATGAACTTTAGCCGCATTAAAATGAAGTTCAATAGCACCGGCAGATTGCCCTTCGGCAAATTCATCTTGAAAATTCCACGTACCGGAAAAAGCAAATGTATTTTCATCTAAGTTACTTGGGAAACTATACTCAGAACTACTACTTTTGGCCTTTTGCTCGGCGCTCATAAACTCTGTGCGCGATAAGCCAAAATACATTTCTGGACTTTGCGCTTGAATTAATGGCGTATTTGGTAAATCACTTCCAGCTTTCAAACCTAAAAGTGAGCGAATGGTATTTTCAGTAATTTGATAATCGCCTTCACCAAAATGCGTGTAAACAATATGGCCGTTTTTATCGATTAAGTAATGCGCGGGCCAATATTCATTTTGATACGCTTTCCACGTTGCGTAATCATTATCCTGCGCTACTGGATAACTGATATTATTTTCTTTAACGGCGCGTGCAACATTGGAATCATCTTTTTCAAAAGCAAATTCTGGCGTATGAACTCCAATAATTACAAAACCTTGGTCTTTATATTTTTGATACCAGTCATTAAGGTAAGGTATGGTGCGTAAGCAATTAATACAGGAATAAGTCCAAAAATCTATAAGCACAACTTTTCCTTTAAGATCACTTAATTTTAATGGCTGGCTATTAATCCAATTACTAATGCCAGTTAGTTCAGGTGCCGGGCCATAGTCATTATTAAGAGTTGTTTGTTGATTGCGCGAAATATTAGTGTAGAGGTCATTAATAGTTAAGTTTTTAAGACCATGTACAACAATATAATTAACTCCAAGTAAGATAAGAACAATGCCGAGAATATAAAGAGCAAAAAAACGAGAAAGATGTGTACTTAATTTCATAGTTTTATAGTACAGGAGTTAAAGATGGAAAGTATTGCAAAAGTTTTGTTTGTATAACAATGTCAAATTGAAAAAATAAGGCCACAGCGAAAAGAATAACTATAACGCCAAAACTTTGTTGAATGATTCGTGAATAGCGAGCAATAAAAGAAATCTTGGTGGTTATATATTGGCTGCCATAGGCAATGAGTAACATAGGAATACTCGCGCCAATTGAATAGCTAATAAGTAATACAGCCGCAAAGCCAACATTATTTGAAGTGGCTATAAGCGTTAAGATTGCACCGAGGACTGGTCCAGCACACGGGGTCCAAATAATACCAATTAACAAACCAAGAATAAATCCACCCCAGTTTCCTTGTCCAGCACTCCGGCTAGTGTTTTCTGCTTTATTGATTAAAGGGTTAAGATATTTGGTAATTTTTTCAAATAGTTTTGGGAAAATCATGAAGAAGCCAAATAGAGCCAAGGCCATAGCCGCAACAGTACGCAGGGAATTAGGCGCAATCATGAAACGATTAATAATATAGGATAAAAATAAGGCGGTCGCCGCAAAAGAAATAATAAAACCGCTGATGATAAAAAGCGGTCGAAAGATATTTTGACGTCCAACTGAACTAGCTAAGAGAATTGGCAGCAAAGGCAGAATACAGGGAGCTCCAATGGTCAGTAAACCGGCGACAATAGCTAAAATAATTTGTAACATATTGCTATGATTATAGCATAATTACTTTTTTTCAAAAAAACGCTATACTATAGCTATGATAAACAAGGTCCAACACTCTATTGATTCTCGAACGGTAGTAATTTTCATTATTATTGTTTTGGGTTTTTTCGTGTTATGGCGCTTGGCTGATGTTTTTCTTATTATCATTACGGCTTTAATGTTAGCGGCTGCGTTAAGCCCAGCTGTGGAATGGTTACATAAAAAATTACCTCGGCCCTTATCGGCAACTATTGCGGTGCTTGGTCTACTCTTACCATTTATTGCAGTTTTATTTAATATCGTTCCGCAATTTGTTCCGCAGATTCCGAGTTTAGTTAATTCAATTGACGGTGGATTGCATCAATCAATTTATTTCAAACAAATTCTTCATAATGTTGATATTTCGCAATACTACGCACAAGGTGGACAATATTTAATTGAGTCGACTTCAAAAATTACTGACATTGTTAGAAATTTTATTATTCTCATTATTTTGACCTTGTATCTTCTAATCGATTCCGATCGTTTGCATAGAATGTTTGCCCCCTTATTTTCTAGTAAACAACGAACAAAGGCTGAAGAAACCTCGCGTTCAATTGCTAAAATTAGCGGTCAGTATATTCGCGGTAACCTTTTAATCTCTTTAATTTGTTCAATTTTAATTTTAATTGGTTTGTTGCTTTTGCATATTCCTTATGCCGTGCCTTTAGCGATCTTCGCCGGAATCTTAGACTTGTTGCCGTTGGCCGGTGCGATTGTTGGTATGCTTCCGTCAGTAATTTTAGGATTTACTATTTCGCCGATTATTGGTCTTTTAACAATAGCCTTATTTTTAGTGTATCAAGAATTTGAAAACGCGGTTTTAGCTCCTAACATTTATAATAAAGCTCTTAACCTGGCGCCATCGCTTAGTTTAATCGCTGTTATTATTGGCGGAAGTTTATTGGGCATTCCCGGAGCATTTTTAGCCTTGCCCGTGGCCGCTAGTATTCCGACGATTATAAAATATTTTAAAGAATAATAATGTTCTTAAAAAAGCAGCCTTAGTCATGAGGCTGTTTTTGTTAAGCTTGACAAAGTAGGGAATATGGAATATACTTGATAAATCAAGTATTTATCAACTAAAAAATATATGCAAAAATATAGTGATTCTCTTAAGCTTATTATCGATTTAAATAAGTTTCAAACTGTTTTGGCGCGTCGTCTTGACGCAGCTTTAGGAGGCTTGGCTTTAAACGAATTCATTATTCTTCTGGAGCTTTCGCAGGCTGACGGAAAATTACGACGCATCGATTTGGCGGAACGAATTGGATTAACGGCTTCCGGCGTTACCCGACTTCTTTTGCCTATGGAAAAAATTGGCTTGATTAAAAAAGAAGCCAACGCCCGAGATGCTAGATCAAGTTTTGTTATTCTAGCGCCGGGAGGCAAACGTAAACTTGAAGAAGGAATCGATCGCGCCGAACTGTTTTGCGAAGAAATATTTCCAGTTGGGACAACTAAGAGTCTTGAAGACTTTTCGCAATTTTTGCAGCGTTTATCTGGTTTGAATTCAACTCTTGATACGATGAATAAATATGCCGCCGAAGCTAAACAGCGTTGGGGTGATACTAATATGTATAAACAATCAACTGAGCGAGTAAAAAAGTTGAGTAAAGCAGACTGGGAACAAATTAATGAAGAGAACGAAAGTCTACTCAATAAAATTATTATCGAAATGCCCCGAGGGGCGGCGTCGCCGGAAATTCAGAAGCTCATTGCCGAACATTATAGTCGTTTGAAAATATTTTACGAACCAAATATTATTATGTATCGCGGTCTGGGAAATATGTATTATGAAGATCCGCGTTTTTTCGCGTATTACGAAAAGCATCATGT
>CAYRGL010000058.1:0-4576 GCA_964423915.1 uncultured Gammaproteobacteria bacterium
GGCTGGTATGTTCATGAAGACTCCAGCCGTGGCAAATCAAGCGATTACACCGCGGAGCTTATTGATGAAGCTCCTTGCAACAAGAAAATAAGAGAAGAAAAACTCTTAAAAGAAATTAAAGAAGCTGAAAATGAAGAAATCGATGTCGACGAATGCGAAATCTGTCGGTATCAAGACCCAGCTCATGGAAGCACATGCCCAAATTGCGGACATATAAAAGAAGCTTCCTTACAGGAATCAAAAAAATTGGTGTAGCGATTCATTGCTGCACCTTTTTATTTACTCAAATAAATAGTATTAAGCACAATCGCCAAAGCTACGGCGACGTTCAAGGACTCTAATTTTTTATCATGCGCAATTGCTAACGACTTACCTTTTAATAAAAGACTAATCCCCTGTCCTTCTGAACCAGCAATAATAATAATTTTTTCTTTTTTCGGAAAACTGAATTTCTTATCAAGAAGTTCGGCTTTTTTATTATTTTCCAATCTAAAAATTGTTCCTTTTAATTCAGCAATTTTTTCCACTGCCAACTCTCTTTTTATTTCTAACCACGGAACTTTAAAAAACGCTCCGGCCGAAGCGCGCACAACTTTAGGATTGGATGGATCAGCTGATTCAATTAAAACCAAAGCGGCGTTAAAACCTAAACACAAACGAAGGATCGTGCCAACATTTCCCGGATCTTGAACACCGTCCAAAACAACAATTAATTTGCTGGCCTTAATATCACTGAATTCTGGAAACGGAATACGCGCCACGGCCGCAAAGGCTTGAGGAGTTTCAGTACTGACCAGCTGTTCAAATTTTATTGAATCTTGTGGCGTAAAGGTAAACTCAATAAACTCCTTTGCTTCCGCCACATTTTTTTCTCCTTCTACAAGACAAAAACCGGATTCAGTCCGGCCTTTCTTGGTTTGTAGTGATCTAATCAATGACTCTTGCGCGTGCGTTAACATATTAGACATTTGAGTATTTACGTACGGCCACTAAGCTAGCGGTAATGTTGATGAGCGCCGCGCCAATAAATTCTAAGACAAAAAATTGCAACGCATTGGCCTGGAAATAATTGATAATATTAAAGCTGTAATTCATAAAGAAAGCTTCAAGATACGGTTGTAATAACGTTAAGAAAATGTAAAAAATTGCCGAACTAAGAATAAGGCCAATTAACGTATAAATTAAACTCGAGATAATAAAAGGCGCACGGATAAACCAATCTGAGGCACCAACCAGTCGTTCAATGCCGATTTCTGTACGATGGGTATAAATAGCCACGCGAATAGTGTTATATAAAACTAACAAGGTTATAAAGATGAACAACAAACTGACGACAAAACCAGCTTGACTTACTCGGTCCGTAATCGAATTAATCTTTTGTAACATCAAACTCTGATCATCGAAATTACGACTTTCAATAATCGGACTTGATAAACGATTTAAATTAGTAATTAAAGTTTCATATTTGTTAATATCGCTTGGTCTGACAATTAAACTAGGCGATAAAGGATTAGTATCAAGTTCACGCAAAGCTTCTAAAATATCCGGATTGTTTTGATGCTTGGTCTGAAAATCTTCAAGAGCCTGCTGTTTGGAAACATAAATAACTTCACGTACATTATCCATCGCAGAAATTTGCGCGCGCAACGCTAAAATATCGCTTTCGGCGGAATCATTTTTTAAATATAAACTAACATCAATCTTATCGCGAACAGTATCAATCGCCGCTTTGCTAATCACCTGTACTGATAATAATAAGTTAACCGAGAAAAATGCTAAAACCAAAATAATAATCGTTACCAAAGATAGCCACACGTTGCGGATAATATCTTGTAAACTGAATTTTGCGGCGCGAGCCAAAGAAATAAACATAGGTTACAAACTATATTTGCCAACAGCTTGATCTGAAATCACTCGGCCATCATGCAAGGTAACAACACGACGCTTTAAGCGATTCACAATTTCGCGATTATGCGTCACGAGTACAACGGTTGTGCCAAACTCATTAATCTTTTTTAATAAATCAACAATTTCTTGTGCATTAATCGAATCAAGATTACCAGTTGGCTCATCAGCCAGCAACACTTTTGGCTGATACACTAAGGCACGAGCAATTGCCGCGCGCTGCTGTTCACCACCAGAAACTTCATGCGGATAACGTTTCATCTTTGAACCAAGACCAACGATCTTCATGACTTGCGGAACAATGGATCTAATTTTATCGCCTGACTTACCGGCAACCTCTAACGCAAACGCCACATTTTCAAACAAAGTTTTTTTAGGCAAAAGTTTAAAATCTTGAAAAATAACGGCGACTTGTCGACGTAAAAATGGAATCTGATTTTTTGATAAACGCGTGATATCCCAATCACCAATGGTAATTTTACCTTCGGTCGGTTGTTCCTCACCGATTAAGCAGCGAACTAGCGTTGTTTTACCAGTGCCCGATTGTCCAACCAATGAAACAAATTCTCCTGGTTTAATTGAAAGCGAGACACGATCAAGTGCCTTGATATTTGGTTGATAAATTTTTGAAATGTTTTGCAAATTAATCATGTCTATATATGCTTTTGGGCAAAAGCGAGTAAGGTTTTTGTGTCGGCAATCGCGGTTGTACTGGAACTATCATCGAGAATAACGATTATCACGTTCTTATTGGCGGTCGTTGGCCATTTGGTAACGAGACAGTGTCCAGCTTCGACTAAATATCCTGTTTTTGATCCAAGTAATCCGGAATTTTTGGCCGTGGCAATACCATCGGTATTTTTAAACGTGTGATAGACTTTGGTATTGATTGTTGTAAACGAATATGATGATTGAATTGTTGCTGAAGCAATCAACGGATCAAGAAAGGCTTCTCTAGCTATTATAGCATAATCATGCGCGGTCGTAACATTATTCACCGACAAACCGGTTGGTTCTTCAAAATGTGTTTGCGTTGCTCCCCACGATTTAACTTGTTTATTCATACGAGCAATAAAAGCCACACGAGAAAGACCGGAAACTCTCACTAATGACTCAACCGTATTATTTGTCGAGCCAATAAGTGACGAATATACCAAATCTTTAATATGCACTGTTTCGCCATCTTTTAATCGAAGACGTGCCGCTTGACTGACTGAAACATATTTAAAATTTAGTTGCTCATCTTTAATAGAATAGGTCACTACTTTATTTAAATTTGGCTTAGTATTCAAAAATACTTTTATCGCCACTAATTTACTTAAGCTTGCCAAAGGCAAAACCTCTTCGGCGTCTTGACTCCAGAGTATTTTTTTATCAGCGCTATTAAAAACCACAGCAGATTTAGCGCTAATCAAAGGATGATTAGGGTCAACGGGTGGTGGCGGCGGAGTTTGTGAAATAACATCTGCCGGCAACACTTCAACCATAACTTGTACGGTACCTTGTCCTAATGGCGCCAAGCGTTCGAAGGCCACAGCGTCAAGATCAAGTACACGATTCGGTTGCTGCGTTCGATCAGGACCAAAATCATTAACAACAACGTCAACTGATTTTTTATTGTCTTTATTAATTACTCGTAAACGCGTGCCTTGCGGGAAATCCGGCGAAGCTGCAAATAAACCATTTTTATAACGATACCAACTGGCATCACCCAAGGCTAGCGCGCTAGTGCTTTCAAAAACCGCAAAACGAACAAAAGGTAACGTTAACGTTGTACTCACTAAGTTTTTGGCAAAATTTTCGTTGGTGGGTAATGGTCGCCAGTTGCCGGGAAAATTAGAATCAAAAAAATAAATCTGTTTATAAAATTTTGAGCCAGAACTAACAACACTAACAAAATAATTTCCTGGCACAAAAGTGTCGGCATTGGTGTCAATTTGGTACGTGGCCGACGCCGGAGAAAATCCAGTCGGTGCGGTTGTAGTTGCTCCCTGAATCTCAGTTATATTAACCGTTGTCGCTGTTTTAAAACGTCCGGCCGGAAAACCAACTTGCAACCGTGATTCAAAAGGTGCAAAGGAATAATCTTGTTCAAGGCCACTTGTTCCGATGCTGGCACTAAATTGCAAAGAGTTTGACAAATCATCAGCCTGAGCCGGGAAAATGGAAAAAATAAATAAACAAAGTGATAGAGTTATAACAAAATATCGTTTCATGTTTTTAAAATAAAAAATCAAGCCTAGCTTGACGGACAATAATTGTAAACAATATAATTATAACACATTAGAAGCGATTTAATAAATTTGCACTAAGATCAGAGAAAAATTTGCGGGTATCGTCTAATGGTAGTACGCGGCCTTCCCAAGGCTGAAGCACGGGTTCGATTCCCGTTACCCGCTCCAATTTCGCTTGACTATTTTGACACGACTGATAGTATCAATTACATTAATGCCGCCTTAGCTCAGCTGGTAGAGCAATGGTATCGTAAACCATAGGTCCAGGGTCCGAATCCCTGAGGCGGCTCAACGTTATTTCAAAAATAAATAGAGGAGAAAAGCATGTCTAGCGAGAATCGCCCCTGTTGTATTGGACGTTGTCCCGATTGCGGTATAGGTTACTTTATTTTTTTAAGCGACGGAACAAATAGTGAGGAACTTTTTTCTCGAGAAGA
>CAYRGL010000059.1:0-4481 GCA_964423915.1 uncultured Gammaproteobacteria bacterium
ACGAACAGCCATATACCCTCCTTATAAGGTTGCCGGCAGAATCCTCCAGCGGAGAGATTCAGCCTTAGCGTAGTATATCTTAACTTAGCATATTATCGCATCTTAAATAAGATACGTTTGCGTTCTCACAGTTGGTCGGGGCAGAATTTCCTGAAAGGAATTCTGCCGTCTGCCTATTTTAATTTCTCTCTTTATTCTGTTTTATGACCGTTGCTATAAATTCTTGTTTATCCCATTCCTTAGCCTCGCGTTCCCCTCTTTCTCTGACAAACAATTTATCAGAATTCATTTCTTTATCACCAATAACCAACATATACGGAACTTTTTCACCGCTTGCTTCTCTAATCTTTTTTCCAACAGTTTCATTGGAAGTATCAAGCTCAACACGAATACCACTGGCTGTTAATTCTTCTTTAAGTTTAAGACAATAATCAACATGTCCTTCGGAAACTGATAAAAGTTTTATTTGCACCGGAGAAAGCCATACTGGAAATTCACCTGCTAAGTGCTCAATTAAAATACCAATAAAACGTTCTAACGAACCATAAATAACACGATGTACAACCACTGGTGTTTTCTTGGTGCCGTCATTACTGGTATATTCTAAATTAAAACGTTGCGGTAACTGAAAATCAAGTTGAATAGTTCCCATTTGCCAATCTCTTCCTAAACAATCTTTCATAAGAATATCAATTTTTGGTCCATAAAATGCTCCATCACCTTCAGCAATAATATATTCTTTACCAGATTTTTTAAGAATATCAGTCAAAGCGCTTTCAGCTTTATCCCAAACAGCTTTTTCCCCCAAAAATTTTTCCGGACGAGTACCAAGTCTAAATGAATATTCTAAATTAAAAATACTATAGAAATTCTTGCAAACTTCAAAAATATGATTATATTCAGAGGCAATCATATCTTCGGAAATAAAGTTGTGCGAATCATCTTGCTGAAACGATCTGACACGGAAAAGTCCGTTCAAAGTACCGGAGCGTTCATAGCGATGCAGGCGATCAGTGTCTGACAAACGCAAAGGTAGTTCGCGATAACTTCGAGGTTTTGATTTAAAAACCAACATGGCGTTCGGACAATTCATTGGTTTAATGCCATAGACTTCATTTTCGCCCATGTCGGCAATAAACATATCGTCTTTATAATGCTCCCAATGACCAGAGATTTGCCAAAGTTCAGCTTTATTAACAAGTGGGCTGGAAATTTCTTGATAACCTAATTTATTGTGCTCAGTACGCCAATAATTAACTAATTCATTATAAACAGTTAATCCTTTAGGAAGCCAGTACGGCATTCCCGGCGCTGTTTCATGAAACATAAATAATTCAAGCTGTTGACCAAGTTTACGATGATCTCTTTTTTCTGCTTCAACTAACATTGTTAAATAGTCTTCAAGCTCAGTTTTATTTTCAAAGGCCAAGCCGTAAATGCGGGTTAACATTTTATTATGTTCATCACCACGCCAATACGCACCGGCTAACTTATGCAGTTTAAAACTTTGCGTATCGATATCTTTGGTGTGTTCAACATGCGGTCCGCGACACAAATCTTTAAATTTACCCACGGTATAAAAACTTACTGATGTGTTACCTTCTTTAGCTAAATCATTAATAATTTCAGTTTTATACGGCTGATTATTTTCTTTGGCCCATTCTAGAGCTTCTTTAATCGTCGCTTCAACGCGTGAAAAAGACATATTGGCTTTAACCAATTCTTTCATGCGCTTTTCAATTTTAGCAAAATCGTCTTCGCTTATTTTCTCTGTACCAAAATCAATATCATAATACCAACCGTTATCAATATCCGGTCCAATGGCAAATTGCGCTGAAGGATACAGCTCCTGCACAGCATGAGCCATAAGATGCGCCAATGAATGACGCTTAGTTGATAGAGGCAAAGTTGACATATCTTGAAATCTAGACGGAAATTAGGAAAAAGTCAATTATTTTACCAAAACCGTGATACGTTCAGGCAATTGCGGCGCTATCTTAAAAAATGACGGTGTAAACTTTAGCTTAAAACTTTCAATAGTGCCAAGTGAAGCCAAGTAGCTTTCGATTTGATCTTCGTTTAAACCGACAAGTTTATTGGCATCAATAATATCAAGAGGATTTGTAGTTGAAGCGCTGGCCGCCACGTTTAATTTAACATCAGCAATATTTTTTTGTGCGTCAGCCGAAACTAATTCATATGAAGAATTATTTTGCGGACTATCAATAATTGATTGCTTATCTTTTAAAGCTGACGCTAAGGCGGTTTGATCAAGTTGTCCAACTGAATCTTGTTGAAACGCTACCACCATAACTTTGCCCGACATCGACATAGTAAAATTTTGTTTTTGATCACCAACTTTTGAGTCAAAAGAAAAAGCGACAGATTGATCATCAAGTTTAAATAATTTTTCGTTGTAATTAGGATAGCTTGTTTCAATATCTTTTTTGGCTTTATCCAGTAAGGCTTTTTTGCCATCGCTTATCGCCGTATCAAAATCGCTTTGCGTAATTGTATATTTCTTTATTTCTTTATAAGCGACCTCGTTGGCCTTGGCTTCAGCATAAATTTTATCTTGCAAACCAGCCCAGAGACCCGGAATAGTTAAATGTGAATCAGCTAAGGTAAAACTTGGATCAGCGGTGTCGCCATACACTTGCGCTACGACCGAGCCGCCGGATGGAACAACGACGGCATTTTTCAATCGCAGCAATTGATTGGTCGAACTTAATAAGCGAGTCGTCGCTACCAAAGGCTGATCTTTAATATACTTGTTATAAATCGTCACCGTGCCACTCACTTCGGCGCCCGCTACAGTCGAATTAACTGTCGTATTGGTTGAGCTTTGTTCAACGTCCATTTCCCTCACTAAACCGAAAATACTGTCTGCCGGTAAAGAAAAATTTTGCGGACGATCATACACACTAAATTCCGCGTTTGCGGCCACAGGCGTGACTTTTGGTGTAACATCAATTTCCAATCTGACAAAAGCAAAATAAGCAATAATGCCCAACGTTAAAATGGCAAAAATAATAAAGGTTAGAGCGATTTTTTTATATAAACGAAGTGGCGAACGATTTGAAGTTCGTGGTCGGTGCTCAGCCGGCATGGCCTGAATAATTGGTACAGAAATAGCTTCGGGCGATCCAGATAAATCGACAACGTGGGCTGTTTTAACGCTTGTGCTTCGTTTGACCTTGATAACACCATTGCTGCTCGATTTACGAGTTCGTCGTATTGGGGTTTTTTTGTTTGTTTTTTCAGTTGCCATAATGTTGTTTACTACTAGTATTGTACAACAAAAATTATTTTTCGCACAGCTTTAGGACACGACCGCGACGCTGTGACCTAATTTTTCCTTAAGCGCCTCGAGCACGTTACTTTGCAAATTAATTTTAGTATCTGCCTCAACAATCTTTTCCCCAATTTTTAAATAAACTTTGGCGTCGCCGGGGTGTTCAATCATAATTTGTTTTAAAATCTCCAGTGTTTGTGATAAATCATTAAGATCCCTAATAACAAGCTTTAAAACTTTTGTCGTCGTTACTTTTTGCGGTACAACTAGAGGCGAATGGTAAGTAGCAGTTCGAGGAACCGAAACGGCATATTGTCGCGCCACAATACCGGCATTTTCCGCTGTTAACTCTGTGGCACGATTAACTAACAGTTTTAATTCGCTGTCTTTATCGGAAATTGTTCCTTGGCACAAAATCATTTTTCCTTCAACCCATAGATTTGGATTTTCAAGCAATAACTTTGGAAAAACAATTATTTCTAAAATACCAACACCGTCCTCTAATTTTACAAACATCATTGTTTCATTACGACGGGTTAATATTTTTTTGACTGTAGTAATAACGCCGCCCACTGTAACTTCTTTAGAAATATGTTCTTTATTTAACTCCGTCAACGGTGTGGCGCAGACAGCCAACACCGGCCGCAAAGAAGCAAAAGGATGTTCAGTAATATACAAACCTAATAATTCTTTTTCCCAGTGCAATTTCTCATCGCGTGTGGCGGGCGCGGCGACGGCTAAGCGTAATTGCGGAACAGAATTTGTTGTCATCATGCCGGAAAATAAACTGCTTTGTTTGTTATTTTTTCTTTGATTGGCATCTTTATGAAAACCAAGCATCAAATCAATATTGGCAATTAATTGTCCACGCTCCCCCATTGTATCAAAGGCACCACCTTTAATTAAACTTTCTAAAGATTTACGATTTAAATCTTTATCTTCAATACGTTCTAAAAAATCAATTAATGAGATAAATGGTCCATTAGCTTTTCGTTCTTTTATAACCATTTCGGCAATATGTTCACCAACATTTTTAATGGCTTTTAAACCAAAACGAATTGTATCACTCGACACTACCGTAAAATTATCAAAAGACTGATTAATATCAGGTTGCTGAATAGCAATGCCCATATGTCGGCACTCTTCAATTTCAATAGAAATGCGGTCTGTATTTTGTTGATCGGAA
>CAYRGL010000060.1:0-4443 GCA_964423915.1 uncultured Gammaproteobacteria bacterium
ACTAATTTTTTCTTTCATAAAAATATAAGTAATATTTATATAGTAAGGATATATCATATTTATATGATTGTCAACACTATTACAATATAAAGCACATAAAGACACTTGTTTATATAAAAAGACCCCCTATTAATATGGGCATTATGGCTTCCCAATACCGGGAGCTAACTGCAGAGGCACTGATACTCTCGCTTGTACGAACCCCGAACACTCTACCCGGGGTTAGAACTTTTTTGATATCAAAAAGCCCCGTAAAAACGGGGCCTTCGGGTCTACCGATACTAAAAACTAAGTGCGGAGCGGACGGGGTTCGAAACGATAAAAGAAAAATTAAATAATCTTCGTAAAACCTAGATAATCAACTAACATTAAAGGTAAAACAATAAAAATTATTTTTTCAGCCATTATCAATAACTATCATTAAACTACGTCTCTATGACACAATAGCGTCACAACTTTTGTGAGGCTGGCGATTTGGGGGTGAGACGCAGTGCCAACAGGCTATTGAAAATATAAACCGCAAAAAAATATTTTCTGCGGTGTTTTGTGTTATACGAAAATTACTTCTATAATAGATTGAATTATACATTAATAGAAGAAATTTTGCAAGAATAATTGCAAAAAAGGGAGATACTCATTTAGCATCTCCCTAACGCAATGAACAGGTTCAGGCGATTCTATCCTACGAATATAAAATCCGGATTCCCAAACAAATCGGTTTCAACTATTATTCTGCATGATATGTTTAACTCCAGGAGCATTTGTTTATAACGAAGAACTTTTTCTTTCAAATTAAAAGCATAGGCTGGCACAGCTTTGGCTTCAATCATGGACCAGTTTCTTTCTTCGATGCGATTATAAAATAATGATTGCATATACTTTATAGCATTATATTTGCTCCGCGTTTTGAACATTTTCGTTGATATTTTCTCATCCATGACTATATAATTTTTCCGATGTTGTACGAGAATATAATCATCCAATACCCGAATAAATAATTTTTTCATAATTTGTCTCCTTAGTGTTTTTGATATTAAACGAATCAAGGTTTATTCAAAATGAAAATTTAATTATCTTCTAATCGTCATCTTATATCCGAATATCATATTAACTAAACAGTAAAGAGTGATCTGTGCCTGTTATTTAACTTCAACAAGCTCAAAACCAAACAAAATGAAATCTTCTGAAGAAATTTGCATTACGAAGACAACAGCGATATAATTGTCAATGGGTTACTAAGCTGTTACAGAGTTTGGTATCCCAATAAAGGCGGTATCTAAACCCATTTTAGATATTCGCCTTTTTCCTAATATTTTACCTCCTTTTCCCCAGTTTATAGGGGTTGCAAAGATATCCAAATATTTTCAGTATGGCAATAGGTCAAATATCCTGATTGTTACTGAGAAATCCTACCGTAAAAACGGTATAATCCTGGGTATAAAACTGTTGACATTATCAACAAAATCTCTAAACCAATTTCATAGATGTTTTTTGTTTAATTAAATCAGCTAGTATCTTGTTATCCTTTTCTATAAACTCAGTAAAAGCTTCTTGGACAAATGGAGCTACAAAATACTGAGAATCTTCCTCTGGGGTTAAACCTAGCTCAAGTGCATCCCTGTAGTCACTTGACGCCATATAATGGTCGCTGAGGTAAAACAAATATGATAGGTGTAAAACAAATATTTTTTCTAAATCTTGCGCCAGAGCGTCCAAAGCTGAAATTCTGCTTTCCATATAGATCTCATTGTCATTTAAAAGAGCATAGTAGTAAAAGTTATAATGAGTATGGTTATTACAGCGATCGCGAATTCTTATATAAATATCATGCGCATAAAATACATTATTCAGGTCATTTAATGGTTCAGAAGTTTTTATGTATTCGGACATTTTTTTAAACTCGGGTAGCTTGTCTTTGCCTTTTAGCCAATTATTAATTTTTCCAACAATGAGTTGGTTTTCACTGAAATTGTCTTGTAAGTATGCATTAGAGTAGATATTAATAATAGCAGAATCGTAATATTTTCTCAGCAGGGCATACGCATCGTTAATCCTTCCATTTTGAAGAATCATTTTTATTGACTCGAGCGTCCCCTGAATTGATGAGAACATATAGGTGTCAATACCAGATAGCGTCTCGACTCCATGTGACAAAAAACTGAATACAGAGAAAGAAAGTAATTTATAAAAGTTAATCATTTTGTCCAAAGTACAAAAAACTTTATGTTCTTTATACTCCTTTTGATCTATCGGATTAAAGCTTGAAGGCATAAGTTTATGTTTTATAAATCATAACCACGGTCGGGGAAAGTCAGACATAGGCAAAGGGCTTTTATTCCCTCTCGGATAAACATTACATAAAACATTTATAACTTTTTCAAAACAATTCTGTGCTATTAATAATATATCGTCTATATAGACAAAGTATTCATTTTTATATTTGCTATTCGTTTTATCAACATCGAGTTCATGATGTTTGTTTTGTATATGAATTCTGTTACGTACTTTACGCAGAAAATCCAAATCATCATATAAAGCTTCTCCCTTTTTAACCCGTAATAAGTTTTGAGATTTAATCCGGTCAAGTACAGTTTTGAATATATCCGGTTCTTTACTTTCTCGTAAAAAAAGAATTGTATCTTGACTCATATTGGGAAGTGGGTCATGTCTATGTTGAGTAACTCGGGCCAGAAAATCAAATAAGCAACATTCAATAATAGCGACTAATAAAATGATAATAGGTTTGTTGAAATCCTCATCATCGTTGAAATGCTTTTTAGCCCGATATTGCGTTTCTATTAACCGAAAATTGTAGTTCACATTATCCATCCTCTTAAAATCCCAAAAAAACTGATCGGTATAATCCTCAAACGGTCGGGACATACTTATTTGACCTCCTTTATCAAAAACTCTAGTCCTCTGCTTTCTCCTTCCTGAGAATTAGCATAGACATCATAATGTACGTCTTGTTCGAAAATTGAATCGCCTAATTGCTCCCATTTTTTCAAAACATTTTCTTTTATCCATGTGCTAAATATATCCTTGTTTACATTTTCAAGTGAATTCAAATGATACAAATCCGATAAATATTCCATAGATGCGAGAACTAAGATTTGACTGCTTTTGCTTTCATCATCTGCGTACATTTGAACCTTTGCCCAGTATAATTCATTTAATGGTTCTTCATGTGTTGTTTCTATCTTAATTTTCATAAATTTTAAGTTTAATGTATGCCCTATAGGCAAAATTAATAAGTTCATTCTCTTTTTCCAGTCCTTTAATTTTATCAAATTACTATAATAATAAAACACAAAAAAATTATGTTTTGATAAAGACCTTCTTCAATTTCTCAAAAGAAGTTATTTTTTCCTTTCTTTTTTAGAAACATTGTTGAAAACTTTTCTCTTGTAAAAAACGGTAAAAATAGCCACAATAAAAATTTTGCTGCTCAAAACAAAGCCCATTTGTTTTAAAAGCATACAAAACTTTTGTAACTTTTCAATTAATTTTTCTTTGGTTTCGTAAAACTTTGATTATATGTTTGCTCACCTAACCTTTCCTTAAAGCCAGTGGGGAAAGACTGGGGATTCAATCACTGGCAAAAAAACACTCATACAAAAGGAGTTTACAATGAAAACTTTCATTTTTACAATTCTGTTACTAATTTCTTTTACAACTGTATCAAAGCTTTACTCACAAAGCAATAACTGCAGTTGTGACGAAGCTCAATTTATACTGAAAGATTCTGCACCTGTTAACATTTCTTATACATATAGTTCTGGCAGTCAACGCTTGATCTATAGAATTACGAACACCTCATTTAATCCTTTTTCCATTAAATATCAAACTACTGTCTTCAATCTTGAACCAGGTCGCTCTATTGATTTAAGAATATCTAACGATGGATCGAGCCAACTTCAGGTATCGCAGACAAGTGATATGTTTTCATATGGTACGTATAAATTAGTAGGAGTGACACCATAACAGTCTAGCTATCATTATCGGAAGTAGTAAACGTATGTAACATTTCACCAGTTTGTGCGTTATATTATAATAATTGGTTGATCTGATTCGTTATAGATGTTTTTCATTTTCACTTATTTTCGCTAAGGTAGGTTGCTATTGACAGAATTCTGGCATTGGTATATAATTTACTTATTACGATTAAGAGCGCCTCTTGAGATTCGTACTCAAGGGGTTCTTTTTTTATATTCAATTTTATTCTTTAAGGAGCTGACAAAGGCAATATAGTGGGAATCAAGCTTCTTTAGTAAAGCAGAATAGTTTTCTTCATCCGGCACAAGGACTTTTTTAAGCTTTTCATGTTCGCTCAGGTATTTTGCTAAACAATAATAATCGCCGTCACCAGCAATAATGACCGCCTGCTCGTAGTTATCTTTTTCAACCATTGCTTGCAAGACCAACTCGGCGTCGCAATTGCCT
>CAYRGL010000061.1:0-4357 GCA_964423915.1 uncultured Gammaproteobacteria bacterium
AAAGGCGAGAATATTACTTTTGGCGCTTTTTATAAATCAGAAACAAGTCCAGTTGATATTAAAATTTCCGGTGTGCCTTTACCTCTTAATGTTAAAAGTCAGGTTTCAAATTACTATGATACGGCGCGCAAAGTTAATCTTGATCCAATTGTTGCTAATTTGAATCAAGATGGTTTTGCGACGCTTGATAATCCATTTACAAAATCGGCCAATGATTTTTTTGGAACCTACGCTGAACTCAAACAACGCTCAATGCCGATTGTTATTAGCAGTGATTTTCTTCTATACTATTATCAAAATTCGTTAAAGCAAATATATAAAGATATTGAGTCATCGTATTTTTATGAAAGTTTATGGACCATCACCAAAGCCATGTATGATCGTGCCAATACTCGTTATCAGGATCGTCATGAAAAACTTGGCGTTAATTCTGATTCGTTGCTAGAAGCTGAACGTCTAGAAGCCGCTTATTTTGCCACAGGTTTAATGCTCTTACAACCGCAAACAAATCAAATTAATGCCACTGAAGATATAAACAATGTTAAAAATTTTAAACCGAGTGAGGCAAGTAAATATGATTTTACCTTGCCAAATTATTTAAGTGATGATGTCAACGCCGAAGTAGCCTTAATACGACAGGCTAATCAGCAGATAAAGTCTCCGGCGTTATTGTATATTCGCGACTATAACGAATTTAAAATTCCTCCGGAATATGTGACGACCGCGAAACTTACCAATTTTTATATGGCGAGTCGTTGGTATTCATCCTTATTTCCTTTGTATTATAAAGAAGGTTCGTGCCCAAGTTGTTTGCTTGATAAAGAAGATTGGATTATCAATCAAAGTGCTGCGCATTTAATTGCCAGCGATTTATCTTCGGATCAAGCTTTAAAAAACGAATGGGCAAAAATTTATAAAGTAATTTCCTATTTTTCAGGATTACGCAGTGAATTAACCTATTTGCATTTTGATACGATTCGCCAGCAAGTGTATAAAGATATGACTCTTGATAATTTGCTCGGCAGCGGCGTTTTTGATCGTTTAATAAAAATGAGAGATGAGTTAGCGAAATTGCCATTTAATCAAGCCGAAGGCGGATATCCGCGTACCGCTGCGACGCGACCTTTTATTGGCATGCGCATGTTACAAAGTTTTTACTGGCCAAATCGTTCATTTTACGATCAGTTAACCTTTAGCGTTGTTGGTAATCATAAGCAGCCAACAATCAACGGACACCCAGCTTCCTACTTAAGTTCGTGTCAGAATCGCAGTGGCATTTTTCGTTGTCGTGGTATTGGTTTTGATTTACTTAATCCAGTACTTACGACGATTCCGGGCAGCAAGTTTTTAGTTGATAACATGAATTATGAACATTATGCCAGCCAAAGCGCTTTGATTAAGGCACAGTTGCAGAAATTTGATTCGACGGCCTGGCATTCAAATAATTTTTGGTCAACTTTGAGTATTACAACTTCATATATAAACGCTCATGTCGCCGCTTTGTCGTATACGAGTACTGAGCACTGGTTGGAACGAAAAATTTCCACGGGTTTAGCAATGTTGACTAATCTCAGTTTGCCGGCAGACACCTGGACCGTGCCGAACACGCAAACAACAAGCGGTCTGACACTGACTGACACTGATATCAGTTTAAATTACATTGAGCCAGATTTAGATGTCGCTAATGAACTAGTAGCTAACTCTAAAATGCTCTTCCAGACCTTAATTGGTCTTGATGTTGTTAAAGATAATGATCCGCAATTTTCTGAACTTGTCGGCAAGGTAAGTAAGAGTCGGGATATTATTGTTAAAGAATTGGAAAATAAAGATTTAAATAATGATGAATATCAATTTATCAGTGATTTTAGTGGCCAATATTCCTTAGATACCGGTGCTTCAAAAATAAACACGGTGCTCTTTACTGATCCGACCACCGGACAGCAATATGCCTTGAAACAAAATATTGCGCCGCTTAAATTACTTTTTATTATTTATAATAAAGCTGGTAAACGGGTGCTTGCTTCGGGTCCTATTTTCAGCTATAAAGAACAATAAGATATGCCTAAGCCAAATCCACAACTTGAGAAAAGCGTAAATAATTTTCGTGACGCCGAAGGATTATCAACGAGACAGCTTGATTTTGGTTTATGGTATTTGCGCAACCGTAAAAAATTCTTTTATACGTTAGTTGTCTTATTAACTTTAACTGCCGCCGGAACCATTGGTTATTCGTTATATCAATTTTCTTCGTATTTATTAGTTGGTATGCAACAAGATAAACAAACCTATCTTGATTTAACTTCCTCGGCTAGCCTTATCACTAGTAAAGTCAATATTGGGAACAACATTAGTTATTCAGAAGTACGAGTGTTACAGGGACAAGATGGTAAAACTGACCTCGTTGCGGCCGTGACTAATTCTAATCCCATGTTGCTGGTAAAAATTACCTATACTTTTGAAGCCAACGGACAAAAAATAGGCGAGGCACAAGATTTTGTTTTACCGCAAGACACAAAATATTTAATGGCCCTGCATCAAGATATACCGAGTAACTCAAGCGTTAATTTGGTCATTGAACAAACTAGTTTTATTAGAGTTGATAGGCATAAAGTTCCTGATTGGACGCAGTATCGTTTGGAGCGCCTGAGCTTTTTAATTGAAAATGCGCAGTTTACTTCGGCGACCAATAGTGGTTTGTCGGAAAAAATTAGCGTTGGGCAACTTGATTTTAAAATTACCAATCAAAGCGCCTATGGCTATACCAGTGTGCCTTTGGCCATTATTTTAAAATCGCAAGGTCAAATTGTCGCAGTTAATCGTTATCAACTTGATAACTTGCGTTCCGGCGATGTTAGAACCGTACATTTAAGTTGGCCGGGCAACTTTCCAGTCATTAACGAAGTGGAAGTTATTCCTGATTTGAATATTTTAGATGATACTATTTTCATGAAGTATTCAGTTTTATAATTTTTTGCTCATGAAAAGTTTTTTGCTATTTTTTAAAAAAATTGACTGGCTCATTGCGGTGCCAGTCATTGTTTTAGTATGTTTTAGTTTAGCTGAACTCTACAGTATCAGTTTGGGTCAAGGTGGAGCAAGTTGGGATTTTTTAAAGAAGCAAATATTGTTTGCCGTACTCGGTTTGGCGATTTTTTTCTTTTTTGCTTTGATTGATTTTCATCATTTTTATAGTTACTCCAACTATTTATACGTTTTAGCCATTCTTTCGCTCATTGCCGTGTTGCTTTTTGGTCAACGTATTAATGGAACACGCGGTTGGTTTGGCTTATTTGGTTTTGGTTTGCAACCGGTGGAGTTGGTTAAATTTGTTTTGGTAATTTGTTTAGCGCGCTATTTTGCCAAAGCGCCGATGTCGGCGCGACCGCTTAAACATTTATTAATTAGCGGTTCATTTACTGCTCTGCTCATTGTTTTAATTATGTTACAGCCAGACTTAGGTTCAGCTGCCTTGTTATTTGTGGTGTGGGTCATATTTTTAGTAGCCACTAATGTTCCTAAAAAATATTTAGTGACTATTTTTGCCAGCTTAATTATTTTATTTGCTTTGAGTTGGCAGTTTGCTTTTAAGGATTATCAACGTCAACGTCTTATTACCTATCTACAGCCTTCAACTTCATCAACTAATTATAATGTTAAAGAGGCAATTATTGCGGTGGGCGCCGGTGGTATGTTTGGACGGGGGCTAGGTTTTGGTTCACAATCGCAACTTAAGTTTTTACCAGAAGCCAATACGGATTTTATGTTTGCGGTTATTGCCGAAGAATTGGGCTTAGTTGGCGTTTTAGTGGTCATTGGTTGCTTTGGATTATTGCTTTTTCGTTTTATTTCGAGCTTGTCTCGTAGTCGTAACTATTTTGGCTCATTAATCATTGTTGGGGGCGTGGGCTTGATTTTTATTGAAATGTTTATTAATATTGGTATGAATATGGGAATTTTACCGGTCATCGGTATTCCACTGCCGTTTGTCAGTTATGGCGGAAGTGCCCTTATTGCCCATTTAGCCCTGGTAGGCGTTATGCATAGCGTTATTCGCCGTACAGCCGCTAAACGTTAAGAATTAATATTTTATTATATGTCTGAAGCAATGGAATTGTCCGCTATTCTACGTCAAGGAAGTGTAGCCGATATTAAAGAAATGATCCCGGCAGTTATTTATGGCTCGGGTATTGAAACCTTTTCACTCGCCGTAAAACGTCCTGAGTTTGAAAAAGTTTATTCAAAAAGCGGTGAATCCGGTTTGGTCTCTTTGAAATTGGAAGATGGTCGCGAAATGCCGGTCATTATCAAAGATATTCAATTTGACGCGCTTAAACATCGCGCCATTCACGTTGATTTT
>CAYRGL010000062.1:0-4312 GCA_964423915.1 uncultured Gammaproteobacteria bacterium
GTAGATTTGGTTGATTTTAGTATCATGGCTTTTTATTGGACAGGTTGAAGAACATTTATGAAAACTTTTTTTACCACAATTTTATTACTATTATTTTTTAGTCCTTTAGTATCTTATGCCGCAGATATCTCTTTTAACGTGGACAAAAATATTGTCGCTCAGAACGAAGATTTCTTGGTGCAGGTTTTTGTAGATACAAAAGATCTGACCGTTAATGCCCTTGAAGGTACGGTTATATTTTCTTCAGATTTTTTAGAATTAAAAGAAATTAGAGATGGGAATTCAGTTGTTAATTTCTGGATAAACAAGCCGCAAAATACAGTCAATGGACAAGTTTCCTTTTCTGGTATAACACCCGGTGGCTTTAGTGGGGCAAAAAACTTTTTATTTAGTCTGGTCTTCAAAGCAAAAAAAATTGGTTCAAGTTCCATCAGCTTTGATAAGTTGCAAATTTTAAAAAATGATGGTTTGGGAACAAAAGTGCCAATTAAAGCCAGCTCGTTGGTTTTTTCTATTATCAAAGAAACTAAGGATTCAGTGGCAAAGGATTTAACAATTAATGATTTAAATCCGCCGGAAATTTTTCAACCGTTTATTGGTAATGATTCCAGCCTTTTTGATGGTAAGTATTTTTTGGTATTTAGTACGGTAGACAAAGGTGTGGGCGTTGATCATTATGAGGTTCGTGAAGGAGAACAAGGATCGTTTAGTCAAGCTTCAAGTCCTTATGTATTGAAAGATCAAACTCTTAGTAAAAAGTTATTTGTTAAAGCGATTGATAAAAATGGCAATGAGAGAATTGTAACCATAGCAGCAGAACATCCGACAGCCTGGTACCAAAGTTATTTGCTTCTTGCTATACTATTACTATTGATTGTCGTCATTATTGTTAAAAAATTATGGCCAAGGTTTACAAAATAATTGCCTTTTTGTTGTTGCTTGGTTTTCTGCCACTCTCTGCTTCGGCGGCAACACTTTCCTTTTCAAGATCCGCCGCTTCCTATACAGTTGGGAGTACTTTTTCAGTAAGTGTTTATGTGAATAGTTCTGGTCAAGCGATGAATGCCGCTTCGGGTGTTGTTTCTTTTTCTGCAAGTAAAATAGAAGTGCTTTCTTTATCAAGATCAGGATCTATTTTTTCTTTTTGGGTTCAAGAGCCGGTTTATTCCAATAGCGCTGGTACGGTTAGTTTTGCCGGAATTGTACCTAGCCCAGGTTATAGCGGAGCGAGTGGCAAACTAATAACTATTAACTTTAGAGCCAAAGCCGCTGGTACAGCCAATTTAAGCTTGTCTTCGGAGTCTGTCTTAGCCAATGATGGTAATGGCACTAATATTTTTACCGGTTCTCGTTCATCGGTTATTACTATTATTGCTGGACCTGCAACGCCACCACCAAGTTCAGTAACCCCTGTATCTCCAACAGAACCAGTTTCTCCGCTCGCACCAACACCAGAACTTATTCCTGAGCCTAGTTTATCTATTGCCGCTCCAATAATTACTTCCTATCCGGAAGAGACTGAGTTTGGTAGCCCCATAAAAATTCGTGGTACCAGCTATCCGAATTCAGACATTACTGTATCTATTAAACAAGGGGGAATAGTTATTGATGAAGAAAAATCACCAAGTAATAACGCAGGAAATTTTGTACTTATTGTAACAAAAAGTCTTGACCCCGGAGTCTACACTTTTAGCGCACATGTTGTTGACCCTCAGGGCAACCAGAGCAATGAAACTGCAGCTCTGACATTTATAGTTAGTCCTAAAGCACCCACAAGCATAACACCCATGATTCTTAATTATCTTTCGCTTATTATACTTGCCCTCCTGGCACTAGCGGGGGTTATTGCTATAGGAATATTTATGTGGCACAAACTTTTGATGCTCATTCGTCGTCACGAAGGTAAAGAGGAGAAAAAAACACTTGAAAAATCATTTAATACTATTCGAGACTATATTGATCGACATAGTATGAATGTGAAAGCGTTAAAAGATAGACGAAAGCTTACTAAAGAAAATGTTCTATTTTTGGAGAAATTTGGAAAAAATTCGACTGCAGCGGAAGATATTATTATTAAAAGTTTAGAAAAGAGATCTCCGAATAAACCTTGAAATAAATTATCTAAGTTATTGTATAAGTAACATATGCATTTAAAAGAAAAACAACAATACGCCATTTTTATCGGTATAGCCATTATACTGAGCGTTTTGGCGGGTGGTGCGGCAGGCTTTATTGCCGCGCAAAGTGCGACTAATAGTCAATCGTTTTTATCAAGTGTTAAAAATTTAATTTCTGATCAAAAAGTTGCCGCGACAACAAACTCCGACGGTATTGTTGGCGTGGTTGATAAAGCTTCTCCGGCCGTTATTAGTATTATTGTCACCAAAGATTTACCAAAAATTGATCAAAATGTGCCTGATTTATTTAGACAATTTTTTGGTCAAGATTTCGGTACGCCAAGCCCAGACACAAATAATACCGGTGGCACGCAACAGCAAACCATTGGCGGCGGCAGTGGATTTATTGTTTCAAGCGATGGTTATATCGTTACCAACAAACACGTTGTGGCTGACGAAACAGCTGATTATACAGTTCTACTTAATAAAGGCGATAAATATACCGCTAAAGTGTTAGCGAGAGATCCATTAAACGATTTGGCGATTTTAAAGATTGATGCTAAAAATTTACCAACCTTGAGCTTTGGAAATTCTGATACACTTAAACCTGGACAAAGCGTTATTGCTATTGGTAATGCCCTAGGAGAATTTAGAAATACAGTTTCTACAGGTGTTATTTCGGGCTTAGCTCGTTCCATTACCGCGCAAAGTGACGCCTTTAATACAGAGCAATTAGTCGGTTTAATCCAAACTGATGCTTCAATTAATCCAGGAAATTCCGGAGGACCATTACTTGATACCGAAGGGCGAGTTATTGGTATTAACGTAGCGATTGCCCAAAACGCACAAAATGTCGGTTTTGCTCTACCAATTAATCAAGTTAAAGATACGATTGAAAGCGTGCAAAAGAATGGCAAATTGATTACGGCTTGGCTTGGTGTTCGCTATATTGTTGTCACGCCAGAAATTGCTAAAGCTAATAATCTAAAAGAAGATTACGGAGCCTTAGTCTTGCGCGGACAAAGTGCGGCCGAAGTTGCAGTTGTGCCTGGTTCGCCGGCTGATAAATCAGGTATTGTAGAAAATGATATTATTTTACAGATTGATGGACAACAAATCACCCAAGACAATCCGTTGTCGCTGGTTATAGCTAAACATAAGCCGGGTGATATTTTACATCTTAAAATTTCTCATCAAGGACGCGAAAAAGATACAACAGTTGTGCTAGAAGAATCCAAACAATAAAAAATGGAAAATATTCTTAAATCGATTGAAGAGCTCCGGGAGCGTATCAGCGCTACCTGGAGTTTACTTTGACCTTGATCGCAAGGCTGAAGAAGTTAATGAATTGAAAATCCTGAGTGGTCAGGCTGATTTTTGGAATGATCAAAAGAAAGCGGCGGAGACTGGTCGCCGTTTAGAAACTCTTGACAGCGAGGTGCAAGCCTGGACAAAACTTCGCGATGAAACACGACAACTTGAAGAATATGTCGCCTTAGCTCAACACGAAGAAGATACGAGCGTGGCGGACGCCGTAGAACAACAGTTTAAAGATGTGAAAAAAAAATTTGAAGCTTTGGAATTCACGGTCATGTTTGCTGGACCCTATGACGCTAACAATGCCATTCTTTCCATTCATGCCGGCACCGGCGGTGTTGACGCGCAAGATTGGGCGCAGATGTTAGAACGAATGTTTATTCGTTTTGCCGAACGTCACAAATGGAAAGCAGAAATTATTGATCGCGTCGTGGCCAACGAAGCCGGTATAAAAAGTGTGGCTATAGAAATTGACGGACGCTTTGCGTATGGCTATTTAAAGAGTGAGGCCGGCTCGCATCGGCTAGTACGAATGTCGCCATTTAATGCAGATGGCAAGCGCCAAACTTCATTTGCTCTTGTTGAAGTGATTCCGGAATTGCCTGATGATAATTCTATTGTTATTAAGGATGATGAACTGCAAATTGATTTTTTTAGATCAAGTGGACCAGGCGGACAAAATGTAAACAAAACCTCAAGTGCGGTGCGTATCACGCATAAACCCACCGGTATTGTTGTAGCGTGTCAAAGCGAACGTTCGCAGCATCAAAATAGGGAATTGGCAATGAAAATGCTACGTGGTAAACTAGCAGAGTTACAACAAAGCGAGCGCAGTGAATTAGCTGCTTCAATTAAGGGCAAACATACGGCGGCCGGTT
>CAYRGL010000063.1:0-4257 GCA_964423915.1 uncultured Gammaproteobacteria bacterium
CCTGAGCGTCAGATCTGTCCTAGCAAGCTGCTTTCGCTTTTGGTGTTCCTGCTGATATTAACGGATTTAACCCCTACACCAGCAATTCCGCTTGCCTCTTCCAGTCTCTAGTTTATCCATATCTCCTGCGGCCCCAAGGTTAAGCCTTGGGATTTAACAAGAGATGTTACAAACCGCCTACGAACTCTTTACGCCCAATAAATCCGGATAACGCTTGGGGTACTCGTATTACCGCTGCTGCTGGCACGAGTTTAGCAACCCCTTATTCATTTGGTACCGTCATAGTTCTTCCCAAATAAAAGCAGTTTACACCCCGAGGGGCTTCTTCCTGCACGCGATGTCGCTCCTTCAGCCTTTCGGCCATTGAGGAATATTCTTGACTGCAGCCTCCCGTAGGAGTCTGGGCAGTTTCTCAGTCCCAGTGAGACGGGTCATGCTCTCACACCCGCTATCCGTCGTAGCCTTGGTGAGCTATTACCTCACCAACTAGCTGATAGAACATAGGTCTCTCTCGAAGCGTCGGAGCCTTTACGTAGGAATGACTTTTGTCCCCCCACGACCATCGGGTATTATTCCACCTTTCGGTGGGTTATTCCCGTCTTCGAGGTAAGTTACCAATGCGTTACTCTCCCGTTTGCCAAGCCGGTATTGCTACCAGCTTTCAACTTGCATGCCTTAGACACATCGCCAGCGTTCATCCTGAGCCAGGATCAAACTCTCAAAAAATATTTTTACCAGTTTAGTTCTGGTCTAGTCTTACGACTAGAGATAAGTTGGTTCAGCAGGGCGCTGAACCAGATCCTGAAGTGACGTCTATTTGCACAAAAAAATTATCCATGTCCTGGATTTAATCCAGGATCAAATTTATACTTTTGGTTGTATTGTTGTCTATTGAAATTTCAAAGTTCGTTTCTTTCGAAACGCGAAAGAAAAAACAGGGACACAAACGCTATGGTTTTCGTCACTGTTTCTTCGTTTACGTGTTTTCAAATTGTGCGCTGATTTACGTTGATTCGATAAGCAAGTAAATATGCGAATAGTATGATTATTGTAGGGCAAAGTCTCTAATGTGTCAAGAGTTTTTCTTGTGAATTAGCCAAAAATCAAAAAATAGCAAAAATTAGCTTATTTTAAAGGCTTTTCTATACATTTTCGCCGCGTCTTCCGGTGCCACCCAATTAACGGTCATGGAAGAATCAAGCTCCACGCCGGACCAAATATGCGCACGAGGTTGGATGCGAACACAAAGGTGTTCAGACGACGAACCTTTTAAAGAATGGAAAAAATAATTATACGGTGCGTTTATTTTTTGTAGAGCTTTTAAAATTTTAGATAATGATTTTGCGATTGAAGCAATCTCCTCTGAATTTAATTTAGTGATATCAGTCACTTCTCGTTTCGTAATAATCCACACTTCATTTTCATAGGCACTCGCATAGGGACAAAAAACGGCGACATTTTTATCTTGATGAACACGGCGTGACGATTTCATTTCTTTAGTAATGATATCTTTGTAAAAAGAATGACCATGTTCAATTCTGTATTCATTTAAACGTTCTCGTGTTTCAACAACGCGGGGCGGTACAACTTCCGTGGCAAAAATTTGTGAATGCGCATGCGAAATTGAAGCGCCGGCTTCCGATCCTTCATTTTTAAAACAAAGTACATAATTAATTTTTGCTTTTTTTAACAGCGCTTTTGTACGTCGTTGATACATGATAAAAATATCTTTTATCTGATTCGCACTCAAATCAGATAAACGTAAATTTGGATTTGGCGTTTCTACGACAACCTCCTGATAACCATAGGCTTTTTTATTAGAAGGCGTTACCGCCGGAAATATATTGGAAATGGCCACAATACGATTAGCCGCACTACCAATGGTGTCAAAAATTCTTTCTTTTTTTATCTTATCCGGCGTAAACGGACTGTCATCATGCGACACAAAAATTTTTTGCGCATACTGATATGGTCGCTTATTTCTACCTGGCGCAATAATAACAAAACGGTTGGTAAGATAATCTTTTCTAATTTCTGCTTTTTTCATAAAATTCTACTTAAGAAGTTGGCCCGTGAAGATATTATAATCTTTACAGCCATATGAAATACCGTAACAAGTTGACTTCCACGGACCGTCTGCCACAAACTTTTTCTCGTAACCTAGACAGTTACAGATTCGACTAACCCCCGTACCAACTCCGCCTCCACCATTATTTTTAGGAAAGAAAAAAATAAAAACTGCTACAAAGATTAAGACTACAATTACAATATATACAGTGATATATCGCTTGTTAATATCTCCTTTTCGAAATAGTACTGGATTTTTCATATTAGCGATTAAACTTCGCGTCTTCCATTTTAATGCTCAACAATTTCGAAACACCGTCTTCTTGCATCGTTACACCATATAACATCGCCGCACGAAGCATTGAGGCGCGATTATGAGTAATGACAATAAACTGAGTTTTATGTGAAAGGTCATCTAGAATTTTTGCCAAACGCTCAGAGTTGGCTTCATCAAGCGCCGCGTCAACTTCATCAAGCACAACAAACGGCGAAGGATTAGCGCTGATGATTGCTGAAATAAGTGCGATAGCAGTTAAAGCGCGTTCGCCGCCCGATAACATCGTAATTGATTTAATTTTTTTACCCGGAGGAGTGGCTTGAATTTCAATTCCCGCCAATCCTGTTGCATTATATTTTTGCAAATATTTAATGCGCTTTAATTTAATAGCTGAAGCTGAAGCCGGAGCCGTTTCATCTTCTTCATTTTTTTCTTCTTTCTCGGTTGGATTTTCCAAGCCTAACGATTCATCATCGGCCATAACTTTAATAATCTTGGCATTGCCGCCATTAAATAAAATCTTAAAATATTCTTCAAATTTTTGCGAAATGATTTTAAATTCTTTATCAAAACGTTCTTTAATTGTCGCATCAAGTTCAATAATCACTTGTTCAAGTGATTCGCCGGTACTTAATAAATCATTAACTTGTCCTGATAAAAAGTCATAACGTTCTTTGGTGGTGATATATTCATTTTCAATTTCCGGATCAATGCCACCAATTAATTCCATTTGTCGTTTTAAGGAATTAATTTTTTCTTGTACCGCGAATCTATCAATTGAATCTTTGTGACGTTCATCACGAACTTCTTTTAAACCTCCTAAATCCTGACGAATGGCATTTTCCAAATCTTCGAGCTTAGTTTCCTGGCGCGCGGCTTCAACCTGCGAAGCATTCAGCTTATTACTTAATTCGTTTATTTCATGCTGTAAAGATTGAATGCTATTTTGCAAGGTAAACAAACGTTGGCGCTCGGCTTCTTGTTCGCTGTTAAAAGCCGCTAATTTTTTTCGCAATTCTCCAATCTCTTCATCAATTTTTTTCAAATCTTGATCAAGCTTATTTCGTTCAATAATATTTCCACTTTCATTTGCGTTGACCGCTTTAGGCTCTTCATTTTTTGTATGCTTTAACGTTAAAGCGTGTAATTCTAATAATTCTTTTTTAATAATAGTAAACGCCTTTTTAATACCTTCGAGATTATTTTCTTTTTCAGCGTTTTCCAAAAGCTCTAAAGCTCTTTCCAGTCTCTTATGCAATTCAATGGCAATCTCTTTGGTGATGTAACTGTGTTCAGTTTCCATTTTTAATTCCAAACGGGCTTCATGCTTAATCTTTTCGGTTTGCAGTTTTTCTTTCTGAGCTTGGAACGATGACAACTCCTGTTGTAATTTTTCAAATTCGTGACCGACGCCGGATTGTTTTTGCAAGGTGCTTAATTCCTGTGTTAAACTGGCTAATTTTTTATCTTTAGCTAGTTTATTTTTTTCAATTTCCAATAATTGATCATTGGCTTCTTTAAACTTATCATGAATTTCATGCCAAATCGTTCTAAAGTAGGCCAATTGCAAATCTCTTAATTCCACTTCCACTTCGCCACGGCGTTTTAAACGATTAACTTGTCTTGTTAAACCAGCGAGACGCGGCTCTATTTCAGCAAGTAGCATTTCCGCTTGTCCTAAATGCTCCAAACTTAAACGTAATTTATTAAGCGAATCATCTCTTTTAATTTGAAATTGTTTAACGCCGGTCGCTTCATCAAAAAATTCTTTTCTCTCAGCCAAAGAAGTATTTAAAAATCCTTCAACAGTTCCTTGTCCAATCACGCTATACGTTTTTGAGCCGACATTGGCTTTAGCCAACATCATTTGTACATCCAACAAACGAACTTTGACATTGTTAATTAAGTAATCA
>CAYRGL010000064.1:0-4237 GCA_964423915.1 uncultured Gammaproteobacteria bacterium
AGTTTATTTAGGTCAATGAGTCGTATTATCTTACTGCTGAGGATATCTCTTGCATCAAGGTTGTATTTTTCGGAAATAACAACTGTGTTAACAAAATCACAAACAATCTCAGTAGTGAAAAATAATAATAAATATGAATCTGATTTTGATGATTGGGTAAGCAATGAAATTGCCTGGTGCGAATTTAGTACTTTAGTTGTAACACTCTCTATGTTGTATTTGAATGATTCAAGGAAATATTGATTCAAATACAAATTGTAGTCATAACTTTTATCTTTAAGCTTAACGATATCTTTATCAAGTTCAGCTTTTGCAATTTTATAATATCGTCTTTTATTTAGTTCCCTAATTTTAAAAATATGATATGACAATTGGTCATATTCAAATCCTTCGACTACAAGAAACTTATAAAATAATTGGAGTAAATCGTGAAGTAATGCTCTGAAAGTGGAATCATTATATTTCCCCTTTCCTGAAATCCTTTGAAAAATAATTTCCTTGGTAAAATGTTTATCATCAAAAGTAGGGTAAAACTTAATGATTTGAAAATATAGGTCACGGACCTTTTTGCTGTGATTAAAATATGTGGATTTTATTAATTTGCTGAATTTGTTTAAATCTTCTCTTGTTAATTCTTTGAGAAGATCTATCACCTTATGCGATTTCATGGGTTTTTATGTTACGTTATGAGCAACAATCCCTAAGGATAACTGTCTAAAAATAGTGATTTTTCTCTAAAAAGAAAAAGCAATTGTTCAATGCGTAATTTCCCCTGAGCAACAAAATACTTTTCTGTTGCTTTACAAAGAGGCAATTCTTAATTATTTATGTAGTGCAGGTAATTCTATTGAAAGGAGTAAACCGTAATGTTGAAATCACTTGCCATAATATTTGTTCTGTGTTTTTGCTTGTTTTCTTCAATTTCTTACATTTCTATATACTATTCAGAAGCTAATTCCAGACAAGAATTCTGCTTAATTAATAATGAATTAAGCTCAAATGTCGTTTATGAACGCATTAATCTGGATGGTGTCTGGTGGATAGTTGTATATGAGGATGGTGTTAAAATTCAGGAATATATAGACCCTGACCAGTCATAATTCATAATTATAGTATGTTAGATACTTAATTAGAAAGTTAGTGTTGAAACCAAAGATGAAGATATATACAAGAAAAGATTCATTTTTCTTTGATTCAAAACCAAAGAAAAAAACAATTAGCCATTTAAAACTTGTAAGTGGCTTAAGACGAACGAAAATAAAACCACGTCCAATTAAAGCACAAATAATTAAAACTAATTAACTATGAACTCTATTGCTTTATCGCCAAACGTCACTGGTTCCACAAAAACTCTGGATTCAATTCTTATTTCCATAAAATCATTATTTATTCATAAGGACGCGGTTCAAACCGATTTCAAAGTGAATGAGGACCAATATCCAAGCACTTATAATGTCATTGTTATGGAAAATAGATGGGTAAAAGATGTTGTTCAACACATACATGCAAATGAATTGATAAAACTTTTACCTGCTGGTTACTGTGACCTTTCTTACATAGATCATAAAATTGAAACGGAAAAACAATGTTTCATAAAAAAAAGGATTGGGTTGTTCAAAAAATTAGAGTTCAATATTACAGGGATTTGGGATTATTATTGAAATCCAGTAAGAAAAAACGACCCGTAAAAATATTAAATAAATCATTATTGAGCTATGAACAATCTAAATGGTAAAACAGTTTTAATAATAACCGATAACCCTTTTCCACCGGATCCTAGAATCAAACGCCAAACAAAAGCACTCTTGAAAGCAGGAGCTAAAGTTGTCATATTTTCATTAAGATACGATAAAATCACACCCAAAATAGAAAGAAATGAAAATTTAATTATTTACAGGCTCTACATTAAGAAATTTTTAGCTAACAAATTAAAAGCATCAATTCTTCGATTTTCTTTTTACACAAATTTTATAAGTGCTCAGATTAAAAATGCGATCATTGAATTGAATATTAACATAGATGTGGTGCAGATATGCGACTTACCGTTATCATGTATCGGAGAAAACATCAAGAATAAATACTATGTACCCTTAATTGTAGATTTCAGAGAGCCATACACATGTTTATTGGAAGATTCAATTCATACCAAGAAATTATTCGGAAACTATTTCTATAACAAGGAGTTATGGAGCGAATATGAACAGAAAATTCTAGACACAGCAGATGCGATAATTTGCGTCAATGATGAGTCTTCTAAAAGATTTCCTTCTGTTTACAAAGAAAAAATGAAAATTGTGCCCAATTGCGTTGACTTAGAGGATTTTAAAGATATCAAAATTAAAGATATGATCAAAAAAATTAAAAAGTTTAGGATGATACATTTCGGAGGTGTAAGTAAAATAAAGGGTTGTCAAAATGTAATACTCAATCTTCACAAACTAATAAAAATAATACCTAATGTCGAATATGTTATTGTCGGAAATGGTAAATATTTGAGAGAATTGCAAAACTTGGCAGAAAAATTGAGGCTTAATGATCATGTCACATTTAAAGGATGGATGAACTACTACGAAGGAAATTGTTTCCTAAATGAAGCTGATGTAGGAATGATATCGGATTTGAGATGTAGCACAAATGATTTTGGGGATCCAAATAGGTTATACCAATATATGATGATGAAAAAGCCAGTGGTTGCTACAGATTGTCCACCAGTTGAAAGG
The DNA here is from genome assembly GCA_964423915.1 of uncultured Gammaproteobacteria bacterium. Taxonomy (GTDB): domain Bacteria; phylum Patescibacteriota; class Patescibacteriia; order Patescibacteriales; family Patescibacteriaceae; genus Patescibacterium. The sequence goes on from CAYRGL010000064.1 coordinate 2,721, forward strand.
ATTATAAAAGATAGTGATTGCGGGATTACATATTCTGATACAAAAAGCGGTTTCGTTGAGGCCATTGATGAAATCTACAATTGTCCTGGTAAAGCAAAGTTATATGGTGAAAATGGAAATAGTTCAATTCTTAATAAATACAACTGGGATATTGCAAGTAAAGATTATATATCAATATTTAACAACTAGCTTAATTACGAAAAGATTGGAGGTGGTATATTCTACTGAAGATTATAAAGACATTAAAAGGAGAAGACTTCTGATTAATACCAAATAATCAAGCAACAATGACCTACGGTCAATTTATAAATTAAAAACTTTACTTTTTATTTAAACAAATTACTTCTAAACTATGAAAAAAATATTATTTTTATGTATTTTCATTTTGGGAACCTTATTACTAGGGTGTAGTGATGATCCCGCCAAAGTAACTCAAGCGGTTCCTGATTATACACCTCCCACATGTGTGAATGTAAATGTTCAAAAAAAACCCACAATAGAATTTGATTATACGTATGACGAATCAGATCCTTTTTATTGTAAATTATTCTCAGACGGTGGAGATCATTTTGTGTCAGCATTCAAAAGATGTGGTTGCTACCCAGATATAAAACCTGATATGGCAGGGACTCAAGTTCCGAATGATGTACCTGAAGGATATTCAACTGACGTTCTTAGCTATGTTTTAACGAACAAATCAGCTTATTACCAAGGCTTGGGAACTGGATTTCTTTTTGGTGTGGATGTTGATCCTAGTGATGACGCAGCAGGTATTACTTCAGATACCTGGAGTGATAATACCTCAATTGTGTTTGCAAAGAATTTATATTTGACATTTCCTACCTTTTATCAATTAGCAAACTCAAAAGCCACAATTCACGAGGTAGGACATATGCTAGGACATATGTACGATTTAGATCAAGATACTGGGAGATTAGCGGATACCTGTGTTATGATACAAAATCATTATTCTACAACTGATCCAATTTGTACTGTTCGGCAGTTTTGTGATAAACATGCATGCAATGTTTATGCGAATACTTTTACTACTTCAAAAATTTTTGTTAAAAGGAGTCCTGACTTAAATAATGATTCAAAAAATTCAAATCTTGAAATAAGTTTAAAATCAAATAAAAATGAATATTTTCAAATGGAGCCAATATGGGTAACTGTTCAAATTAAAAATGTTGGTTCAGATATTGATTCAGTTGATTTGATTGGTAGCATCGATTTACTTCCAAATTTTATTATTTCCAATGCGGGTGGGCTTCAGTTATCTTATCATTATTTTGTGGTTTCACATGGGGCTCAGCATTTAATAAAACTTCAGCCTAATGAGCAAACAAGTTTTGATATGGAACTATCTATTGGATATGGAGATATTTCGGTTTCTGAAAAATATCATTTGTTATCATATTTTTCAGAAGATAAATACAATGCGAAGATAAAATTTTACAATTATCTAAATCATGAATCTGCAATTTCAAATGATATTGAGTTTACTGTCAAAGCGCCTA
>CAYRGL010000065.1:0-4175 GCA_964423915.1 uncultured Gammaproteobacteria bacterium
CTTGATATAAAAGGAGTTGCTGTTTTTGTTCAAAACCAAACGCTTTTGGTTTTTGGCCGGTTTTGTAATCAATAATTTCAAAAGTTTTGTCGGCTAATTGATCAACTCTATCAATGGTTCCGGTTAATGTTTCTTGACCTAACGGTAAATTAAATTTCTTTTCTAAAAAGGCGATTACCGGAGTATGAGTTTTTACTTTGCCTTGTAATTCTTCCAACATTTTTTTGCCACGTTTTTTATATTCGTTGGCTTCAGTTCGGTCTTTATAACCGCTTTCATACCAGTATTCATCATAGAGCGAGAGCATTCGTTTTAAACTTAGATCGGCTTCTTTCGCCACTTTATCATTAAACAAGCTTGGTTGGCGCCAAGCATCAGTGAGTAGAGGCAAGAAAAATTGTCGCAAGCAGGAGTGCATGACGCGGCCAAACGTGAAATATGATTCATCTTCTTGAGGCATTTTTAGAATATGAATAAATTTATATTCCCAAGGACAGCGTTCAAAGGTTTTTAGCTGTGAAAAAGAAAATATTTTCGGCAAAGCATATTCGACACGCTGCGCGGTTGTATTAATTTGTTCAAGGTCTCGTTCCAGTTCATTTTTTATGGCAACTGACGAGGCAATTGTTTTTAATTCTGCTTCTTCAACAAATTTAGAGGGTTTTTTATCGCGCAAGCCGCCGTAATTTTTTGCGCCGGTACAATACAAACCAAATTTGGCGCGCGTCATAGCAACGTAGAATAAACGGCGTTCTTCTTCAATATGTACATCTTTGCCTTGTGCTTTAATAACGCCCAGTTCTTCGGGTACCGGAATTCTATCGCCGCGATTGTCAGTTGGAAATTTACGGTCAACTAAATTAACGACAAAGACGTGCTCAAATTCTTGGCCTTTGGCGGCGTGTACGGTCATGATTTTTACGGTATCAGCATCATCAAAGTTAAATTTTAAACCGCCGGTTTCTCCAGCTTCCATTTCTAAAGAAATTAAGCTCAAAAAATCTTTTAATGTTCCTTGTTCGTCAGCTGCTTCAAAGTTTTTAATTTTGGAATAAAATTGATTAAGGAACGAAAATGATTCTAAGTCTTTATCTTGGTCCAAGTGCTCGATAATACAATCGTTCACTGCATGTAAAAATACTTTTGACGCTTTATTAGTTTTAGCTAATTCGGAATGTTTTTTAATTGAATCAAGCAGATTTTTAATATTTTTTCGTGTGGTATCAGAAATATCAGAAATCAAATCAATATGTTGCAAAGTTTCAAATAATGACCACAGTTTTTTTCTAGCCCATTTATTTAAAATTAATAAATTTTCATGATCAACTCTAAAGCTCGTTAAATTTAAAGCGCGATATAAAGCCGCCGGTTCGTGATGATCGTCTAATAGCTTTAGATAGGCAAGCGAATCTAAAATGACCGGTTTGTAATATAAACCTTTTAAAGATACAAAATGATTGGGAATATTTTGGCGTGTTAATTCTTTAACAAACTTATCGGCCGTGTCGTTAGCGCGCACTAAAATAGCAATCTGTGCCCAATCAACTTTTTTATCGTGTAATTCCTTTACCATATCAGCAACAGTCTTAGTCTCTTCAAATTCTGTTCCAAATTCATAGAAATCGGCTTTACCCGCCGGAGCATTTGCGAAGGCGGGTTTAATTTTAGAAACTAGTTTTTTATTCAGTTTTAATTTTGCTTCTAAGCGATTCGGATTATTATGCGCTATAAACGTATAGGCATGATCTAAAATATTTTGTCCAGAGCGATAATTTTCAGTCAGCACTACTTCTTTTGCTTTTGGAAAATCATCTTTAAATTGCATGATGTTAGATAACGATGCTCCGCGAAAACGATAAATACTTTGGTCATCATCGCCCACGGCCACTAAATTATTTTCCGGCGCCGCCAAAAGTTTAATAAGTTCATACTGAATTGTATTAGTGTCTTGAAACTCATCAACCATAATATATTTAAACTGTTCACGGTATTGATTTAAAATATTTGGTCGATCTTTAAAAAGTTTTATTGTATAACGAATTAAATCACCAAAATCTAATAAACCTTCTTTAATCAAAAGGCGATTGTAAACATGATAACCGTTGGCTAGTTCATTAATTCGCTTCGCATCTAAACCATCAGCTTCGTCATCTGAACTTATTGTTTTATCTTTATTCAATTTTAAAGATTCTGCTAATTCAAGATAGGCTTCGGCGGTTATATTTTCATCTTTTAATCTTGAAAAATGAGAAATGATTTCATGAATAAATTTTGTCGGATCGCCTAAAGGTTTATAGTAGTCAAAATTAAATTCATCAATGTGTTTACGGATAAACATCCATTGCTCGGTTTGATTTAAAACTTTAAAAGCTGGTGTTAAGCCAATATCTAAGGCGTGATCGCGCAAAATTCGTTCGCCAAAACTATGAAAAGTATTGATCCACAAGTTAACATAACCGTAGGGCAATAATTTGTCAGCGCGTTCTTCAAGTTCACTTGCACCTTTTTCCGTAAAAGTTGTGAGCAAAATTTGTTCAGGATGGACTTTCTTTTCTTGGATTAGGTAGGCGAGCCGATTAATTAAGACTGTCGTTTTACCAGTTCCGGCGCCAGCGACGATCAACATTGGGCCAGTATCATGCATGACGGCCGTCTTTTGCGCCTCGTTTAATTTATCTAATAAATTGTTAGATTTTGGAGAGGTTTTTGACATATTATGTTCTCATCTTAGCACGGAGAACTAGGCTTTAATAGTATTGACAAAAAATGAAAACCGTGATTAAATATAGAAAAATATTGTTCTATAAAAACTTATCAAAGGAGAAAATTTGGAAAACCCAGAGAATTTAAAATTTTTAGATTTGTTCAACAATAGTATCAGTAATTCGTTTTATGTAGAAGAAGCTTGGAGAATCGTAGAGCGTGCTTCTGTGATCTTAAAAGATCCGGAATCTCCTGACAAAAAAGGAGGCTTTTTGGCAATTTGTGATTCTCAAACCGGTACGCTGGCAACAATGCAAATCGGAACTATCGGTAGCGATGAAAAAAAGCGCTTATACATGCGTTACGCTACAGAGAAAGCAACCCGGCTTTATATGAATTACGAAACCTTCAGATCTTTTGAAACAAAAGATGAAAGTAAAAATCATTTTGGCGGCGGGGTTCATATCCATGCTTGTAATTTAATCGTTGCTTTTTCTGCATTTAAAGAAAAAGTTGACGAGGCGATATCAGTTGCTTATGGTTCCTTCTGTTCGGTAGTTAATGGTCAGGAGTATACTCAAAAAGATTTACCTTATATATACGCAAAAATATATGAGTTCATTACCGAATCTACAAGAGAAAGATTTAAGGATAATATGGAAATTTACAAATTGGCTCATGATTTATATAGATAAAGTTCTTAACAAAAAACCCGGCGAAATAATTCGTCGGGTTTTTACTTATTTCAGTAACTTCTCGAATTGTTTTTTATCTTTATACGGTCCGATTATCGCCAGGTTTAATTTTTTCGGATTAAAGATTTGTTTAGCAACTCTTTGTATGTCAGCGGCGGTAATTTTATGAATTGCTTTGAGAAAATCTTCCGGGGTTTCGAGTTTTAATTTTTTCGATTGCTGATGGTTGATAACTAATTGTTTGGCATACCAGCCAGCCACATCATCCGGACTTTCCAGTTGCAATAAAATTCTACCAGAAATAAATTGTTTAATTTTTGTTAATTCTTCAGCACTAATTTTTTCTTCGGCTAATTTTTTATATTCGTGAACAATAATTGAAATTGCTTTTTCAATCTTATCTACGGGAACGCCGGCGCCGGTCGTCAAATAGCCAGTATCAGAGTAATTTTCATTGCCCGTGCGAACATAATAACAAAGTCCGTTTCGTTCTCGTAGTTGATGAAATAAACGTGAGCTCATTGAACCGCCTAAAATTGTCGCAATAACTTTTAAAGCTACTGATTCTTTAGCGCCAAAGGCAAATGTTCTAACACCCAAAGATAAATGAGCTTGATCAGTTTGTTTAAATTCTAATTTTATCGCTGGCTTGGTTTGTGATTCCTTAGTAACAACTTTTTTCTTAGCTTTGCCCTTGGCATAGGTTTTAAAGGTTGAAGCTAATAGTTTTTCTGAGTTAGAGGGAAGTTTACCGGCTAAACAAACAAAAGTACTCTC
>CAYRGL010000066.1:0-4080 GCA_964423915.1 uncultured Gammaproteobacteria bacterium
AGGAATTTGTAAAGTTACCTACTTTAATACTGGAAATAGTGTTAATTGTTGTCTTTGGAATGGAACTCCTAATAACGGGACCTGGACAGTACAACCAAATCCGGGTGATAAGAATCTCTGGTGCGGATTGCCTCTACGATCAAACGAAGAAACCAGTTGGCCTTGTTACTGCGAACAAATAAAAAAAACAGTAAACTCAGCAGCAGATAACGGAGCAGGGCAAGGAGCCTCAACTTCAAAAACTACTTTTACTCCTTCTGTTACTATCCCCGGCAATAACGTTTTTTTCGCCAATAACAGCGTGACCGTACCGGCGAGTACTCAGCTTCTTGCGGATTATATTATTGCTATTTTTAAATACGCCACCGGTGTTGTTGGCATCATTGCGACGATTGTTATTATGTTTGGCGGAGTACGTTGGTTAACCGCCGGCGGCGGACCAGCCGTGAGCGAAGCAAAATCAATGATTATTGGTGGCTTATCTGGCTTGTTATTAACACTTGGATCATTTCTCATGCTTTCCACTATTAGTACGAGCTTAGTAAACTTTAAAATTCAGCCCATAACGCAAATTACAAAAATTGATTTATTTCAAATTGGTTGTTGTATGAAGGTAGCTCAAGATGGCACTGTGACAACAGAAAATCTTAAGGATGTTGATTGCCAGGCCCTCAAGGGATATAAAAATGTTTCCTTTGAATTTGGACAAGTTGCCAACGCAAATAAATGTGAGCTTGATCCAAAAAAACAAGCTTGCTGCTTATATAATTTTGATAAAAATAATAATCTTGCCACTGCTTGCATGAGTAAAAATATGGGCTCAATTGACGCGGTTGATATTTTTAGAAATGCCTGCACCACTGAAGCCAATAAAGCTGATGTGAGTAAATATATTAAAGGTAAAATTGATTTGCAAGAAGGTCAAACTTGTGATGACCACGGAACAGATCTTCGTAGTTGCGTTGACCCAAATTAATCTATGAAAAAAATAGTCTATCAAAGTTTAATTTTTTCTCTAGTAGTCCTGGCTACTATTTTGTTTTTTTCAACAAAGGTTAGCTATGCTGATACCAATACTACGCCAGCAAATAACCAAACAACTCAAGCCACTTCAATTATTGCGCCAATTTTAAGCGTCTATATTCCGGGTTTCACAAAATTTAGTGATGTGACTTGCGATAGTACCAGCCCGAACTGTTCCATTCCTTGGATAGCCGAATATATTGGCGCTATTTTTAAATACAGCATGTTGATCGTTGGAATTTTAGCGGTGATTGTCATGATGATTGGCGGAGTAATTTGGTTAACGGCCGGAGGCAGTCAGGGCCGCATTAGCGAAGGCAAAGATTTTGTTAAAAATGGGGTACTTGGTGCTGTTATTGCCCTATGCTCATACATGGCCATGTTTATCATTAATGCAAACTTGACCATTTTACCTCCGATTAATGTTGGCTATATTAACAAAATAGATGTTGAAGAATTAACGCCTGATGAACAGATTAGCGCTCAAAATATTAGCGGTACGATTGGCGATACGAAATTTGGCACAGGAACTAATGGCGTGCCTCTTATTATGCAATGCCAAGAACCAGCTAGATCAATTACCTACGGCAAGGGCTGTTCTTCAACTTTATGTTCATCTGGTTGTGGAGCTGTTTCCACATCAATGGCTATTATGTTTTTTAAAAAAGATGCCAAGCTTAATGATATAGTACATGAATTGGAAAATAATGGCGGGCGCTCCGGTTGCGGTGGGGGTACTAGTCAAAGTGGTATAAAAAAAGTTGCTGAAAAATATGGATTAAAAACCCAACAAAATAATAGTGGTTACGATTGGGCGGCAGACAAGGCAAAAACTTGTCCTGTTGTTATCAGTGTTCACAATGAACCAGCCTGTGGAACTGATAAAACTTGCCAAGCAAATAGAAAATGTCCGTTCACGGGCAACCAACATTTTATTGTTATTACTGGTAATAATAATGGAATACTAAGCATTAATGATCCCGCTCACGGTGGTTCAACTATCTCACTATCCGATTTGAAAGCTAAATGCGTATATGGCACTGGGGCAACGCAAATCTGTCAATAATATGCATTCTTTTTTGAAAATTATTTTACTAAGCGGCATTAGTATTTTATTTTTTTCCGTTCATCCAATAACAACTCATGCCCAAGACGCAACGCAGGGTTGTTGCGAAAAAGTTTTAAAAACAACTTTAAAGTTTGAAGCCGAAGACATGTATCAAGGACCATGCGAAGCATTAAAGCAAGACACAACAACATATGAAAACGTAACCTACTATGAAGGTAAAGTGGCTTTTCTCGGACGTTGCCGTTCTCCGCAAGATGTTGAGGCAGGTAATTCGTTGCCAAAATTTACAATGCCAAACTTATCAGTTAATATTCCCGGCTTAATTAAATTTACGCAGCCAGATTTTTGTCCTGGAACTAACGATACAAAAATTTGTATAAGTTGGATTGGGCAATACATCGGCGCTTTAGTAAATTACTTAACAACCATTGTCGGCATTATTGCGGTGATTACTATGATGATTGGCGGCGTACGTTGGTTAACGGCGGCCGGAAATTCAGCCGCGATTAACGATGCTAAATCCTGGGTACTTAATAGTTTAGCCGGTTTAGCGTTAACCTTGTGCGCTTATATTTTACTGGCCACAATTAGTCCAAATCTAGTACAGTTTGGTCCATTACAAGTCACTTGGCTACAGGGCATAAGTTTACTTAATAATAAAACTGGTGGCGGAGCGTGCGCCAATGGCGAATGTTCGCAGATTGATGAAGCGGCTACTAATAACAGTTCGGGAATTTCCGGAGCAATTATTAAATCTATTTTGGTCGGCGGCGAAGGTTGTAATCCAGCGGTCTCAACTGATGGCTATGGCTCGTGCGGTTATTCTCAAGCTCGTCCACCGTATCGAGGCACGATTTGCGGTTTAACAAATACTCCTTCCGACTGTCAATTATTTAAAACTGACATTCAGGCTGATATTAACTGCGCAGCAAAATTTTTAATGGAGCAAGCACCACGATGCGGTAATTTAGGAGACATTGTTAAGACAGCTTCATGCTATAACTCCGGCAATCAAAATAATTGCGGAACTGATAATTATTGTCATCGCGTTGAAGATTATTACAATAACAAGTGTGGTGCTTCAACCAATCAAACTACACCGCCGAATAATCCTTAATATGAAATATTTAATTTTAATTTTTGCACTTTTCTTAATCCCGCTTACCAGTCAGGCTGCTTCAACCATGACTATTAATTTTAATTATTCAAACAGTACTCTTGGTTTTGGAAATCCAGTCACGAACCAAGATAAAAATGCGTATATTTCAATTTTTGATTTTGGATCTCAAGCAGAACAAAGTACTGGACCGTACGCTCTTAAACTGATTGATGTGTATAATCATGAATTAGTAACCTTACATTTTAATGCGCAAGCGGGAAATTTTTCCTTAACCGTCCCCTACTTCTCAACGATTCAAAAAATGCAAGTCTTTGAGAATAATAATCAAACACCAATCTTAGAACAAGACTTAAGCTCAGTTAATACCTGTAACGCTAATGGAGTATGTGAATTTGAAAAAGGAGAAAGCGGAGCAGGTTGTATTATTGATTGCGGCATTACTAACCCAACGTATAGTGCTCAAACTAAAGCTTTACTTAACAAAAATAACGGCGTTATTAAAGATGAGACTGGCAAAGTTGTTTTGACAGAAGTTAAACAATCAAGTGCAGTGACCTGGGGAATCATTACAGCGATCGCCCTTGTAACTGCTGGCGGAGTTTTCTTATATATTAGACATCGACGATATGAGCGTTAAAATTATTTTTTCTCTACTTTTAGTAATAATCAGCCTTGGCTTTGCGCACATGAGTTTGGCACAAACAAATACTCAATGTCGTTGGATATATAGTGCCAATAACGATACGAGTGCTTGTCAACGAACCTTTCAGGCCGAATCGAAAAAATGGCAAGTTGGTGCTGACTGCAATGCTAGTAGCAAAGGCCAATTCGATAAACGATCCCTCCAAGTTGCGCGTCGGCGCGAGGC
>CAYRGL010000067.1:0-4000 GCA_964423915.1 uncultured Gammaproteobacteria bacterium
TTTTTACATGAATTTTGCCATAATTCATCTTAGCCAGAATGTCGGGAGAAGGCTTTGTAAGGGTGGCCTTCGTTCGTCGGATCTTAGCTCTCAGCTTCGTGAAGCGACCCGTCATTTCTGGATTATTTGTACATTTAAAAGTTTTGCCAGTATCTATATGATATTGGTAAAAAATCGGTTCTTCAATACCGATCTCCGTTAGAGGCTTCTTCAGTAATGAGGAAGCTTTTTTTATTTTCAAATATCTTTACATCAGCCCCATATTTTGTTAGGATTAGCTCATATTATGCCGAGTTTAGAACAAAAATATATGGAAATAAGAACTCATATTGGTGATTTATCAAATAAGCAAGGTTCTACCGTGACTATCATGGGTTGGGTCAATTCACGACGCGATCAAGGGAAAATGATCTTTCTTGATTTACGTGATGCCAGTGGAATCATCCAAGGTGTTATTTTGCCCAAAAGTGAAGCTATAGAAACCGGTAAAATACTACGACCAGAATTTGTTGTTGAAGTTAATGGTAAAGTAAATGCCAGACCAGAAAAAGATCAAAAAACAGACGTACTCAATGGCACTATTGAGCTTGAAATTGTCAGTATAACTATTTTAAATGAGTCAGAAGTTTTGCCTTTCCCAATTGATGGCGATACACGCGAAGTCAATGAAACGATTCGTTTGCAATATCGCTATCTTGATTTGCGCAATAGTAGAATGCAAAAAAATGTTGCCAAGCGTTTTAAAATTCAAAACTTTATAAGAAATTTTCTTGAGCAAGAAAAATTTTTAGAAATTGAAACACCTTTATTGTCCGCACCAACGCTTGAAGGCGCTCGATCCTATGTCGTCCCGAGTCGAGTTTGGAAAGGCAATTTTTTCTCATTGCCACAATCTCCTCAGCAATACAAACAACTTTTAATGGTGGCTGGTTTTGAAAAATATTTTCAATTTGCGCGTTGTTTACGAGATGAAGATACCCGCGGTGACCGACAACCGGAATTTACGCAACTTGATCTTGAAATGTCTTTTGTTAGTGAAGAAGATGTTATGGCGTTGAACGAAAAACTGTTGATTGGTATTGTTGAGAAATTATATCCAGAAAAAAAAATACAACAAATCCCATTCCCTCGAATGACCTATAAAGAGGCAATGGAAGAATATGGTACTGATCGACCGGATATACGTAAAGATAAAAATGATCAAAATCTTTTAGCCTTTCTTTGGATTGTTGATTTTCCAATGTTTGAAAAAACAAGTGAAGAAAATATTGATGCCACAGGTGAATGGACCTTTACGCACAACCCTTTTTCAAAACCAAAAGATGAATATTTTGATGCTTTTATGGCTAAAAAAAATATTGGGAAAATTCTTAGCACTCAATATGATATAACTTTGAATGGTCTTGAAATTGGTGGCGGCAGTATACGAAATCATAAGCCTTCAGCTTTGCACAAAACTTTTGAAATTATGGGTTATAGTACGGAAAGAACAGAAAAAAATTTCGGACATATGATCAAAGCTTTAGAATTTGGCGCGCCACCTCATGGAGGTATTGCCTGGGGTTTTGATCGCCTTGTTATGATTTTAGAAAATGAACCAAATATTCGAGAAGTTATACCTTTTGCCAAAACCGGAGATAGCCGAGATTTAATGATGGAAGCGCCGGGTGAAATATCCGATAAGCAAAAAGAGGAATTAGGAATATAGAATATGCCAAGTTTAGAACAAAAATATAACCCGCTCGAACGCGAAGAAAAATGGCGAAAATTCTGGGAAGAAACGGGTATTTATAAGCATAATCCCGCTCATCCTGGCGAGATTTTTTCGGTTGATACACCGCCGCCGTATATTAGCGCGGCGCACCTGCATGCTGGTCATGCCATGAGCTACACACAGGCTGAGTTTGTTGTCCGTTATAAACGCATGCGAGGTTTTAATGTTTTTTATCCCATGGGTTTTGATGACAATGGTTTGCCAACAGAGCGTTTTGTGGAAAAAAAATATAATGTTGATAAAGCCAAAATTACTCGTTCAGAATTTATTAAATTGTGTTTAGACGAAACTGAAGCCGGCGCTAAAGTCTATAAAGATTTTTTTAGTAGACTGGGCATCAGTGTTGATTGGTCCTTGCTCTATTCAACGATTGATCCGCGTTCACAATTTGTCGCGCAAAAATCATTTTTAGATTTATATAAAAAGAATTTAGTTGATTATCGTAAAGAGCCGGTCATTTGGTGTCCAAATTGCCGTACTGCTTTGTCGCAAGCTGACTTAGATGATGCAGAGCAGGATACATTTTTAAACTTTATAAATTTTGAATTTGAAGACGGTGAAGTAGCGCCGATTGCTACCACACGTCCTGAATTAATTCCGGCGTGCGTCGCCTTATATACAAATTCCAAAGATTCTCGTTTTGCAAAGTATATCGGTAAAAAAGCACGGCTGCCTTTAGTTGATCGCTTAGTCCCAGTGTTAGCTGATGATGATGTTGAGCCGGAGTTCGGAACTGGATTAATGATGGTCTGCACCTGGGGTGACTCCGAAGACGTCAGTCGTTGGAAAAGAGATAATTTAGACACGATTGAATTAATTCAACAAAACGGAAAATTAAGTGAAGCCGGAGGAAAATATTCCGGTATGAATATTAGCGATGCGCGAGCCGCTATTTTGGCTGACTTAGAAAGTTTGGGTAAAGTTGTTAAAAAAGATCCGCTACATAACACGGTTAATGTTCATGAACGCTGCGGCAAAACCGTTGAATTTATTATGGCCCCGCAATGGTTTATCAAAGTTGTTGATAATAAAGACGTTTGGCAAAAACGAGGTAATGAACTTAGCTGGAATCCGCCGTACATGAAACAAATTTATGATTCATGGGTTAGCGGCTTAAAATGGGATTGGTGTATTTCTCGCCAACGTTTTTACGGCGTGCCTTTTCCGCTTTGGCATTGTGTTAAATGCGGAGAAATTATTGTGGCCCATGAAAAAGATTTGCCTTTAGATCCGCGCGAAGCAAAAGCGCCCGTTAATGCTTGTCCAAAATGTAAATCTAGTGAATTAGAACCAGAATCTGATGTTATGGATACCTGGATGACTTCGTCCTTAACGCCAATGATTAACGGCCGCTGGGGAATGTCGGATGATATCATGAACAAGGTTTTTCCCATGAGCGTGCGCGTGCAAGCCTTTGAAATTATTCGAACTTGGTTATTCTATTCAATTGTTAAGGCTGAGTATCATGAGAAAAGTTTACCTTGGAAAGAAGTTATGATTAGTGGTTGGGGACTTGATCAACAAGGTAGAAAAATTAGTAAGTCGTTAGGCAATTTTGTTGATCCTGATACGATTATAAAAAAGTATTCAGCTGATGCTGTTAGGTTTTGGTCAGCTGGCGCCACGCTCGGACAAAATTTGCGTTATAACGAAGATGAAATTAAAGTTGGTCAACGCACGATTACGAAACTTTGGAATGCTTCGAAATTTATTATTTCTAGTTTAGATGGTTTTGGTCCAAAACAAAAAGTAGAAAAATTAGAATTAAGCGATTCATGGGTTTTATCGCAATTAAACGCTACCATTAAAGAGTATATAAAAGCTTTTGATAGTTATGATTATGCTAAAGCTAAAGAAACTCTCAATCAATTTTTCTGGAACGTGCTTTGTGATAATTATTTAGAAATGGTTAAGGTGAGAACTTATTCGGCTGATGATCCAACTCGAGCTGCGGCTCAAGAAACTCTTTATACATGTTTATTACAGGTACTAAAATTATACGCGCCGTTAATGCCCTTTATTAGTGAAGAAATATATCAAGGCTATTTTAAAGAATTTTGTAAAGATGAAAGTATTCATATTTCTAAAATAGAAAATGAAGATAAAAAATTAATTGACGAAAAATTAGATTCTGAATTTAAAGACGTTTTAGAAATTATTTCTTTTGTGCGCGGTTATAAGAGTCAAAACGCTTTAGCTTTAAATAGCGAAATTAAAAAAATAAAT
>CAYRGL010000068.1:0-3999 GCA_964423915.1 uncultured Gammaproteobacteria bacterium
CAGTACTGTCTCCAAATATACAAATTACTGACATATATTTTATAAATTATTTTTGGTTCGAATCCCTTTCGGGCAACTCATTTTAACGAGTTTTGTCTTATTAAAAGAGTAGCATAAAATAACGATTATTTCTTGTTTGTTTTCAAGAACCATTAGCCGTCATTCTGACGCTCTCACTCATATGAGCCCGACATTGGGTTTAAGAAAAAGGCCTAACAAAAAGCTCGGTCTTTTATATACTCTTTTATGGTTTTCAGATGTTAGCTTTGAAGTAATATCTGGGTCGTTATATTAAGAGAAAAAAAGAGCACCTACATTGAGCAGGTGCTAGTTTTACTGTGTTTTTGTTACTTTATTTTACTCTAAACATTTTCATAAATACCTTGATAGCAAATCTCGCCAGCGGTGGAAGAAAAGAGAGAATTGATGGGATGCCTAGAATCGAAGATATCTATCTTGAACAAAATAATCAGTATAAATAAAAAGAAGCCAGTAACCTGACTTCTTTAAGACAATTTTGATTTTTTATTAAAGTATCTTTCGCTCCTTTAAAAGACCTATTTTCCTCTCAACTTCTGCATCGGAATTACCAGCCGCCTTAAACTCCATTCGTGCGTCATATTCGCTTGGCAATGACATCCAAGTTTTCAGTCCGCTATACCAAAGAATAAGAGTTCCCAAAAGACCGAACGATGCACTGAATACAAAAACCTGTATTCTTATGGGTGCAGATATCCAACCCGCTCCCATTTGTTGAGTTAAGGCAAACAACTTGTATAAGAGGCCTCCCAAAATAACAAACGTAAAAAACAAAGGAGTGGGCAGGCCTAATATCATGCTCTTTTTTGCCACCATCCACTTTGAGAGGATCATCATTCCTAGTCCAATCTTGCAAAAACAGAATGGTCCGACGGTCGCCATCATTCCTACAAACCAAAAATCAGTTTGGTGAGTAAAAAAGCAGGCGGCAATAGATAGTAAGACAGTAAATAACAGGATGACTGCGCCTAGCTTGCAGGTTCGTATCGCAAGAGCTTCTTTTTGTTCTTCATTCATTTTATAGTACTCCGGTTAAGTTAATGTACAATTTTTATAGAGTATACAAAAATAACGTGGTTTTGTCAAGACAATTCCTTAAAACACAATCATCCTTTAATTTACAAATTAGCAGAAAAATAAAAATGGGTAAGAATTTCTTCATTACCCATTATAAAAATATACTATCTGACAAGCGCCTTTTGCTTTTCCAAAGTAATCCTTTAGTTAATAATCAATTCAATTACTCTTTTTGCTCCTTCGTATAACAAATTTGGGTTTGAAAAATGAGTCGGCTCCAAATTGTAACAAGCATAAGCAAAAGTAATGAATATAATACTGGTTAGCAATATAGGTACGATGAAATTCTTTATTGTCATGGAATAAAATCTTCCATATCCATCCCATCCCAATATTCGTCTTAACCAGAAAATCATAGCGCCGGCGGCAATTGCGCAAGCGTAAAATAAATATATGTGGAATTTCGGCGTAAGAGACGTCACCCAGTATTCGCCGTTGCTTACTGTTAAACAAGCTGAAATTATAACCAAAAGCAAAATAAGGTACATAGCACGTACATATACTATTGTTCGCATCTTTCCTCCTTCGAAAAATAATTTTAAAAATAACTAATTATCACTATTTAACCATGTTTCAAAAAATGTGTCAAAAAAAAGAAACCTTCAATACTGGGTCTAAATATAAACGGCAGAACTCTTAAAGAATCCTGCCGAAATAAAAAGTTTTAACCATTCAACTAGTTACTTGAAATAGTGAAAGCGAAGCCAACTGTACCATTCCAAGGTAAACGGGGGCCAGCCACAAAAGCAATTAACTGTGGGTTGCCACCTTGAAATGTAACGGCAAGGTAGCGAGCTCCGTTGCCAGTATCAATTGGAGAATGCATGATAATCATCATCATTAATCCCATTTCTTTTGTAAGCTCTTCATCTGAAAGCGCCTCTCGGATCAGACAGCCAACTTCTGCGCTCATGACTGCAGTCATTCCCTCATAAGGCTTAGGAAAGTTTCCTACTCCGATGTCAACGGAGGGCCCTTCGCCTTTGCCCTCTAATGTTACCTTCATAACTTCAATTTCAGTTATAACACCACGCGATGGTTTAAAATTGTTGGACATTAATAAGTCCTCCACAAAATGCATTAGGTCGATCCCTTTCTCTTTTAAACGAACAATCCATTCTCGTCCACTCGTACCATCGGAGGTAACACTAAAATAAATAATGCCATTTTCCTCACGCCAGTTTAACCCTGATAATGTTTTACTCATTACTGACTCTCCTTCAAAATTTATTTAACTTTAGTAAAAAATATATATTTCATTTTTTTCACAATTATCCTATTCCTTATTTTTCGGGTAGAATAACGGCTGATAAATAAAATCAATTAATACGTGCTTTTTTGTGTCAGCTGTTTGCTTATCTGGATATTCACTATCGTAAAATTCAAAACAAGCGTGTATAGCGAACCAAGTTTGTCGAATCTGTTCTTCCTCCATATTTTCCGCTTTTCCAAAAATAACATCTAGTTCTTTATTATACGGCGCTTGTAATACATCAAGTACGGCGCTCTCGGGAAAATCTGGAATGTTTCTCTGCGATTGTAATTTTAACACCGTTTCATCCAATAAATTTTTATAGAGTTTTCCGCCTAAAGATAATAATAGTTCATTAACAAAGCTATAGGTATTATATTCATCATTAACTCTCAGACGCTCATTCTGGGCATTATAGGGAGAGTTGTAAAAATCCATGGCATGTTTGCCTTCATGCAATAATAATAGGCCGCGGAATAAAGAACTATACTCGTTTGTTTCTTTTATCTTTATGGATGAGGTGGAATAATCGAAAAAGGCTCTAGCGCCAGTCTGTATAAGTTCCCGTAATTGAGGTGTTAGTGAATCGCTTTTCATGATAACTATTATTGGCAAAACTTTGCCGTTTTTGCGCTCAAGGGGCTTGGATGTAGATCCGGTCAACACACTGATTACGCCATAAGTCTTTAAATAGTTAACAATAGTTTTCGCTTGTTGGTTGCCCGTCGTATCGGCAATGTGTTGGGCTGAATTAAGGTAATCATCAAAAATTATTTTTCTGGGGATTAGCAGTAATGAATCTGCCGGCGTAAGTGGCGGTTGGTATACGGGAGAAATGGTTTGATTATTTTTTAAGTACAATGGATAAATAACAAACCAATAAAGTAGCGTGGCGATTACTATGAATAACAAGAATATTGTGAAAATTTTTAAAGGATGGATGTCAGATGCTTTTTTGTTTTTCATTTTGTCTTCCTTCGATTTATTTTTATAATTAGGTTAGTTTTCTCCGGCCTCATAAAAACCAAAGAAAACTAACCTAATACAATATTTTTTAATGAACACTAATAGTAAAAAATAGCATTTTATACTATTTATGTCAAGAATAACTAATGAATTCAACTAGAATTTATATCAATTATTTCTTTTGACTAATTCCTATATTAACATTAAAATATAAGTCTAAATCAGTGTGGTACTTTTTAAATAATTCTGGCTAAAACCAGAGAAAGAATCAAGGTATAAATACTATGAAAAAATTCATTTCTCCATTTTTAGTTGTCCTCTCAGATTGTACATTGGAGGGATAAATATTAAGCGACGCTTTCGTGGCGTAGTAAATAAAAAAGGGTTGTCGCAAGACAACCCTTTAAGTTAAATTGATTTTGTAAAAAACGGTTAAGTCAGATTTGAAATAATCCGGAAGCTCGTCAACTCCACTTCATCAGCGGGAGCCCACTCCTTGGAAATATCTTTCTGATACATTACTTCAATAACATCATGTTCGTAGCTTGGATATTTTTCTTTCTTATCATAGAGCAAGGGAACAAAGGTAATACAGCCTGTAACACCGTTGTTTATTGTTGGTATATATAAGAATTCATGAGCTATTGGCTTTGACCGATAAGGTT
>CAYRGL010000069.1:0-3979 GCA_964423915.1 uncultured Gammaproteobacteria bacterium
GTTTTTCTTCGAGTAACACTGGTAACCATTCGTTTAACGTATTCTTTACATCACCAATACGAGTTTTAACGGAAAGCGGTAAATTTGGAGCGCCAGCTTTGGCGGCACGCATTAATTCACGGGCCAACATTGGTTGCTTAATCAACGCCGCGCCAGCTTTTTGTTTCATGACATTTTTATCCGGACAACCCATATTAATATCAATACCGTCAAAACCAAGTTCGGCGATTAGTTTAGCCGCTTCAAAAATTTTATCAGGGTGAGCGCTAAAAATTTGCGCTATGATTGGATGCTCGATTTCCGAATATTTAAGATCGATGAGTAGCGCTTCGCGTCCGGCTGAACACAAACCATCCGCTGAAACAAACTCAGTATACAAAACATCGGGTTTGCCGTACTTACAAATAACACGGCGAAAAGCCGCGTCCGTGACATTGGCCATGGGCGCAAGCATAAAAAAGGGGTGGGGGAGTGATTTCCAAAAAGACATGCAGTTAGTATAGCTTGTTTTTTATTTTTGTCTAAGTACGATATACTATGAGTATTAAGAAATCTCTATGATCAAACATCTTCGTTCGCAATCACTCTATATTGGCTTATTCATTGCCTTAGTTGGTACGGTTGGTAGTTTATATTTTAGTGAGATCATGCATTTAACACCGTGTGTTCTTTGTTGGTATCAACGAATTGCTCTTTATCCATTGGTCTTTATTTTTGCCACAGGTATTATTAAAAAAACTCATGACGCTTGGAATTATGCCTTACCGCTTATTAGTATCGGAGGACTTATTGGTTTATATCAGGTTCTTTTGGTTGAGAAGCTGGTTCCGGAAACTGCAGGTACCTGCGCCCTTGGCGTACCATGTTCATTAGCGACTTGGAATTTATTTGGTTTTATTACGATCCCATTTCTATCATTTGTAGCTTTTGCCTTTTTATTTATTCTCTACTTTATAACTAAACGAAAATAATATGTCTAAAATCCCAAAAGAGTATACAATTTTGGGCATTATTGCCGTAATAGTGATTGCTTTGGTAATTTTGTTATTTAAATATGGTTCGGGAGTAACGAGTAATGCGCCACTAATCAATAGAACTGATGCCTACGTGCGTGGACCACAAACAGCTAAGATTACCCTCGTTGAATTTGGTGATTTTCAGTGTCCAGCTTGTTCTGCGGCTCAACCGACTATATCGCGACTTATGAGCGAGTATGCACCAAATATCCGTTTAGTTTTTAGACATTTCCCGTTGAGCATTCATCCTTTAGCTGAAGTTGCAGCCGAAGCGGCGGAAGCGGCTGGGGCACAGGGAAAATTTTGGGAAATGTATGATGCGTTATATGCCCATCAAAGTGAGTGGGGAGATGTCATAAAAAATATTTCCGAAGCTCAAGCCATTCAATTCTTTTCAACCTATGCCGCGCAAATTGGTCTAGATACTAAGAAATTTGCCGCTGATATGCAGACAAATCCCTATCGCAGTAATATTACGACTGACCTTGATGATGGTAATAAATCAGGCGTTAATGCCACGCCAACTTTCTTTGTTAATGGAACAATATCTCCTGATCCAAGCTACTCTACGCTTAAAGGTTTGATTGATCAGGTCAATAAGTAGCGTTGTTAGTATATTAATATCAAAAACCCATCGCGTACAAGTGATGGGTTTATTGTTTCCAGGTTTGAATATATTGGCCAAGGCCGTTTTTGCTAAACTTGTTTTTTAATTTAGTGGATTTAAGCAAGAAGTCTATGAGTGATTTTAAATTAATGTGGTAACGGTTTTTAGTAACCTTAAATTCTAGAGCCGTGCTTTCAATAGCACGGCGAATAGTCTTGGTTTGAACTCCGCCAAACTTTGCCGCTTCAGAAACAGAAATCCACAGGGGATGATCAACCTCGCGTGGCGCAACAAGTAGTTCCCGAACTTTTTGTTTACGACCTCGTTTAGAGTTTTTATGAGAGTCTATTTGAAATACTAATTGATTCATACTTTATATAATAGATTTAAGTCTACGTTTTCCTAGACTTAAAAAAGAAACAGATAAATTAATATTTTTTGTTAGGAGTTTAAGTCTAGTAAATACTGGACTTATCTTTAGCTATACATTATCTTGGCACAGTCAGGATTTTTTATCAAGCTGTAATAAAAGTCCGATTTATACGCTTTATTAGTAGTAAGAAAGTATTGTTCTCAAATGTATAGAGCTCTTGCCGAGGCCTTAATAATGTGTTATTTTGAAAGACACGAGATCAGTGTCCATAACATATTTCTTAGTATAAAAGGGTTAGTGTAACGCTTTTATTTTTTTTACGTATTACTACATGAACAAGCCGAAGAAAAGCTCCATTTTCGGGGGCGAACAAGTACTTTTTCTTAGACTGAAAAAGCATAAAGATAAACAGGCTTTTATTGAGGCCTATGATCTTTATATCGAACAAATCTATCGGTTTGTGTATTTTAAAATAGGTTCCAAGGAAGACGCTGAGGATATTACCTCACAAGTGTTTTTGAAATGCTGGAATTATATATATGAAGGTAATCTTCTGAGCCATGACACTCTTAAGCCTCTCTTATATAAAATTGCTCGCAATACAGTGATTGATCATTACCGATCTTCAAAAGATAAGCAAAATGTTTCTTTGGAAAATGCCGCAGAGTTAAGCGACGAAAAACAGAACCTGGAATTAGGTTTAGCCGTCGGCATGGACTTTCAAAAAATTATCAGTGAAAAACTTCCGCTTCTCAAAGAAGAATATCGAGATGTTATTATTCTTCGTTTCATTAACGAATTGTCCGTTAGTGAAATTGCCAAGATTTTAAGCAAGACTAGTGGCAATGTTCGTGTGTTAATTCATCGGGCTCTACAATCCTTACAAGGTATTGCTGAAGACTCTGAAGATATTAAATAAGAACATGACCGAAAGAGAATTAGTAAAAAATTTATCAGCGCTGCAAAGCGTTAGACCAAATCGCGACTGGGTTAAACGTAACCGCGAGGTTTTGTCATATCAGATTTTCAATGGTGCTGAATATACTGAAACTCACTTGAGTTTCTATGAACGTTTCTCTCTTATCTCTAAACGAGTGTTGCAACCAACGCCAATCGCCGCTTTGATCGCCATCTTTTTATTAGTCGGCGGTGTTTTTGCATCAAAGAATATTCCGGCTGACTCTCCTTTATATATCGCCAAGACTATTAGCGAACGCGCTCAATTGGCCGCAACGTTTGATGAAACCGCCAAAGCTCGCCTTAACCTAGAGTTTGCCAGCCAGCGTGCCGCTGAAGCGCAACAGATTAATACTAACTCTGAAGATCAGCAAGCAAAAAATAATCAACTACAACAGTTATCTTCAAATTTCAAACAAGAAATTGATTCAGCTCGTGCTCGCATCAGTAAAATTAAGCCGACTACACCAAACGCCACACCCGATGATTCCGGAGTTGTGAGCGCTCAATCTGGTAAAGATGATAAAGGTATTCAAGTTAAATTACAAACAACTGAGCAAGGTTTGCAAGAGGCAGAAAAATTATTTAACGCCAAAGATTATAACGGCGCCGCGACTAAGTTAAACGAGCTCGGCCAAACACTTCAATAAGTCAGTTTGCGCTGTTCAATGTTTGAGTCGGTGAGGATTTAAACATTGAACCGTGTAAATTGAAAATTTGTAACAAAAACATGTCATACATAGAGCGTCTTGTGGTAAACGATGAAAGTAAATCAACCATTCTCTATGATGAACATATTGTTCGTTATCGTTTTGTTACCGCCTTTGTTGCTGGTAAAACGGTTTTAGATATTGCCTGCGGGTCCGGTTATGGAGCTGCACTTTTGGCTAAAGCCGGAGGAAAGGTAACGGGCATTGATCTTGATCTTGAAGCGCTCACGGAAGCTAAAAAAAACTACGGTTCGGCTGTTACTTTTTTGCAAGGTGATGCTGCTACAATTCCTTTGGCAGATTCAAGTATTGATAT
>CAYRGL010000070.1:0-3940 GCA_964423915.1 uncultured Gammaproteobacteria bacterium
TTAGAGCTCGCTAACTTTGTATGAATTAACAAATCTACCAAACTCATATCGCTGGCTTTAATAATTTCCATTTCATCCGGCGCTTCTTTTTTCTGAATTGTTTTAACAAAATTGGCTTCGGCCGCATCAGCCTTTTTTAAACCATGATAAATTTTAGTAATCTCATGCGCCAATTTCATTTTAAAATCTCGCGGATTCAAAGTCGTATTAGTTAAACGTTCTTGAACTTTTTTAACTTCTTGCCAGCTTAATTGCGTGCATAGTTCAAAAGCAGAAGCTAGAATGCCGTCCGGCCAAGACATGACTTTGCCATACATATTTTCCGCAGTTTCATCCAAGTTAATAATATTACCTTCTGTTTTACCCATTTTCTTGCCCTCAGAATCTACTAATAATTTATTGGTAATAACAAATTTTTCTTTACCAGTCATCGCTTTCATTAAATATCGTCCGGCTAACATGTTAAAGGTTTGATCATTACCGCCGACTTCGCCGTCAACTTCCATAACAACCGAGTCATAACCTTGAATCAATGGATACAAAAATTCATGAAGGTAAATCGGTTTTTCTTCTTTCATGCGCTCTTGAAACATATCACGCACAATCATCTGTTGAACCGTGAAGTATGAGCCAAGTCGCATAAATTCTTCAAGCGGCATTTTGTCATACCACTTAGAATTGTATTTAATTTCCGCGGCGTTGCTTCCGGAAAAAGATAACCAACAGGAAGCTTGCTTTTTCCAAAGCTTCGAATTAGTTTTAACGGTCGCGCGATCAAGTTGTTTGCGTGCGGCTTTTTTATCGGTCGGATCGCCAATCATACCAGTAAAATCTCCCACCAAAAAAATTATTTTATGTCCTAGCTTTTGTAGCTCAGCCAGCTTAGCTAATTGAATAGCATTACCAATATGTAAGGAGGCGGCGCTCGGATCAAAGCCGCAATAAAAAGTCAGCTTTTTCTTAGAATTAAGGGCTTTTTCTAGGGCCTCGCGATTAGGATATATTCGCTCGACACCGCGCTCAAGAATTTCTTGTATTTTCATATATTTTTAGTATATCGAAGCAGTGTCAAAAAGTCCATGTACCACCAATACAAAAACCCTCCGAAAAACGGAGGGTCTTTGTTCCAAATTAAAAACTATTTCTTACGCTTCGCAGCCTTCTTTCTCTTAGCAGGACGCTTAGCGGCTTTCTTTTTCTTGGCTGCTGGGCGCTTTGCCTTCTTTGCAGCTTTTTTCTTCTTAGCCATAATGAGTGTCACCCCCTTTCGTAGAAATGATCGCGCGAGTAATCTCGCCTCATGTTTTAAAAATCATTCCTAGTATTAATTATAGCAATAATTAACACACAAAACAATAAAAAAGAGCAAAAAGAAGATAGAGAGCGAAAAAGCAAAAAAAAATTTAAAAAACTTGTACTAAGTAGTTTTTTTTATTTTTTTTATAAAAATGGCTTATTTTCTAACAAAATGAATTAAAAAGAAAAAAACTAACTTTTTTTAACAAAACATTATTTCAATCAACAAAAAACTTAGAAAACAAAATTAAAAAGTTATCAACAGTTTTCCACATTAAAAAGGACAAAAATGATTTTTTCGAAATTTTAGCTCTCGTTGCTAAGAGACTCAATTTTAGATACAATTAAGTCATATGATACAACCAAAACGCCCAAGCGGTTTTAACGAATTGTTACCTGCTGATCAATTAGCGATGAATGCCATGATCTCAATTATCAAAATGTCGTATGAACAATACGGCTATGCGCCGATTGAAACGCCGGCTTTAGAATTGTCACAAGTGTTACTGGCCAAAGAAGGCGGCGAAACCGCCAAACAAGTCTATCGTTTTACTAAAGGCGACACTGATTTGGCTATGCGTTTTGATTTAACCATTCCTTTGGCGCGTTATGCCGCTGAACACTTTAATGAGCTCGCTTTCCCCTTCCGTCGTTATCAAATTCAAGAGGTCTGGCGTGCGGAAAAAGCGCAGGCTGGACGTTACCGACAATTTTACCAGTGCGATATTGATACACTTGGTTCGAAAAGTCCAATGTCCGATGCTGACACAATTTTAACAATGCACAGTGCTTTACACGCGCTTGGTTTAAAAAATATTATTTTTAAAATAAGTCACCGCGGATTACTAAACGGTATTTTAGAATCAAAAAAACTAACAAAATCTTCTACTGAAGTGCTACGCGCGGTTGATAAACTAGATAAACAAGGTGAAGCAGCCGTAACAAACGAGTTACAAAAAAATAACCTTTCAAGAAAAGATGCTAAAGACATTATTGATTTTGTAAAACACTCGGGAAATGTCAAAACAATTTTTGCTTATGTAAAAAGTTTAAAGATCAATAATGAAACATTTACACACAGTTTAGCTGAACTTGAAATGATTTGTCAGTTATTACAAGCCGGCGGACTGAGCTCCAATGAATTTGTCATTGATTTATCAGTGGCTCGTGGACTTGATTACTACACTGGCATGGTCTTTGAAACAGTTTTAACAAAAAATCTTAAACTTGGTAGTATTTGCGGTGGCGGACGATATGATAATCTCTTGGCTTCCTATCACAAAGACTCAATTCCTGGTGTCGGCGCTTCAATTGGCTTATCTCGCCTCTTTTCCGCTTTGAAAGAAAGCTTTAAATCAATGCCGGCTAATCCGGCGCACGTTTTAGTTGTTCCTTTTGAACAAAAGCTAGCAAAATACAGTTTAGAAGTCGCTCTAACTCTGCGAAAGCATGGTCTTAATGTCTTAGTTTATCCGGGATTTGAAAAAATGGGTAAACAACTGGGCTACGCCGATAAACTTGGTATTTCTTTTGCGGTGCTATGCGGATCTAATGAAGCAGATAAAAAATCTGTCACCATAAAAAATTTAAAAACAGGAAAACAAGTTACTGTTGCTTTGACTAAAGCTGCTGCGACCATAAAAAAGTCTTTATAATATGAATTGGTTTTGGATTGCTTTAATTGGTCCATTTCTTTGGAGCGTGGGCACTCACCTTGATAAATACCTTTTAAGTAAATATTTTAAAAATACCGGCGTCGGTGCTTTAATGGTTTTTACGGCGTTGACCGGCGTCGTGCTTTTGCCTGTCATCTTATTGTTTCAATCGTCGGTTTTTAATCTTTCTATTTTTCAAGCGCTAATGATTATGTTGGCCGGAGTTTTTGTAACTGCCGGCTTACTGATCTATTTATACGCCTTGCAACAAGACGAAGCTTCGATTGTCGCTCCGCTTTTTCAAACGATTCCTGTTTTTGTTTATGTGTTAGCGTTTCTTTTAATTGGCGAAACTCTGAGCCACGGACAAATTATCGGCTCACTCTTAATTATTATTGGCGGCGTAGCTATCTCTTGGAATATTGAAGCCAGTAAACTAAAAAGCAAAATTCTTTTCTTGATGCTTTTGGCTTCTCTGTTAATCGCCACTGAAAGTGTTATTTTTAAAATATTTGCCTTAGAAACTAATTTTTGGACAACAGCCTTTTGGGAATATGCTGGCACGGCCATCTTTGGTTTGGGACTGTTACTGATTAAGAGTTACCGTGAAAAGTTTTTTGCATTATGGAAACAATCTAAATTAACTTTAATCGGCCTTAATTTTGTTAATGAGATTATTACGATGATTGGCATTTTAACGTCTCGCTTTGCGATGTTACTTGTTCCCATCGCTCTCGTGTACTCAGTCAACGGCTTTCAACCGCTCATTATTTTATTGATCGGGCTTGGTCTGACACGGTTTTTCCCGCACTTAGGTAAAGAAAGTATTGACCGCCACCATATTGTTCAAAAAATTATTGCCATTGCGTTAATGATTATTGGAGCAGTATTAATTGAAAGAAATACATGATTTTGCATAAATTAAAAGGAGATTGAAAATTCAATCTCCTTTTGAGTTTATTAACTTATTTTACAAGGATCATCTTTTT
>CAYRGL010000071.1:0-3890 GCA_964423915.1 uncultured Gammaproteobacteria bacterium
GTTAGCGTGTCCAGTGGCAACAACAGTATTGGTATGAGTAGCTGAAAGTGTTGTCGAGCAATGATAAATCCAGATTTCGTTGAGCGCTAGTACTGAATCATTATTTGTATCACCAGAACTAAGAACCATTGGGCTACACGTATCGTCAACTAAAGTAACATTAGTCATAGGCACTGTGCCAATGTTTTTAACAGTGTAGGTATAGTTAACTAAACCAGGGCCTAGAGGTAAAGCTAGAGGACTAGGAATTTTTAGTACGTCAATAAGTGGTGGAACTGGAGGAACTGCCGGAACTCCTATATCATTGTTAACCACAACACAAACATCATTGTGTGTATTTAAGCCTCCGTGATCGACTACTCCAGCCGCATTACAATTACCAGTAAAGGTTCGGGCATAACCAGGACGATTGGTTTCTGTAATAGTATAAAGCCCTGGAATTAAAGCCACGCTTTGACCACTTGAGACTGGGTTTCCATTTATAAAGAGAGGGAAATCAGTATAAACCGCTGTTCCGCCATTATCATTTATTACTTCCTTGATGACAGTAATCGTATTGTTTCCGCCTGTTGAAGCGACGGTACAGGTTGGCACAGTGATTGTGTTACCTAATAGTGAAATAGCACCATCGGCCGCGACACCAAGCGCCATAACTCTTCCGTTCACGTTGGCATTGGTATTAAGCGAGACATCATGGGCAGCAATAATAGATCCGACAAAAGAAGTATTTGTACCTAGTGTTGCGGAACTGCCAACCTGCCAAAAGACGTTACACGCTTGACCAACATTATCAAAGACAATGGAGGAGCCAGAAATCGTTGTTAGTGTGCTTCCAGTTTTAAAAATCCAGACAGCGTTAGGATTGCCTTGAGCATCAAGGTGTAATACTCCTCCGACAGATATCTGTACTGATGATGAATAACAATGAACTCCGGGAGTAAGGACTTGCCCAGCAAGGTCTGTTGGGCCAACAGGACCGAAATCACAACTTTGGTTTAAACCGTTGTAGGCTGAAGTGGCATCGGTTTGTGCTTGAATCGCTGCGGCGTCATTAATATGAACATTTCCATTTACTATGCCAGCTCCTGGAATAATAGAAAAGGTAAAACCGGTAACAGAAGTTCCTGGCTTTAGTCCAAGATCTCCATTAAGTACAGTAGAACCACTGCTAGTTATAGTTGAAGCACCTAAGGCAGCGTACGTGCTTGTAGTGCCAAGTGTAGGCATAGTTGCTGCCGCTTGTACCTTGAGCGTTTGCGGCATAATCAAGGAGACCAGCAATAGAGAAACAATGAGCACGGGGACGAATAAATTTTTGTTTTTACTCCTCATATGTTTATTAATTATTTGTAAAATTATTTTTAGCTTGATTTTTTAGTAAAATGAAGCTATGGTTTATTTGAGCACTTCAAAAATTATATAAAGTTATGATATAAAAATATTATTTATATACTTTTAGTAGTACTATTATTATAGTAAAATTATACCATATATGACCACAATTGCTAAGTCTATTTCTGTCAATATTAAGAAAATGCGTAAAAAACTGGGATTATCGCAAGATAAACTGTCAAAATTGGCTGGAATTACCCTGCATACCATTACTAAAATTGAGACCAGCGCTACTCGCGATCCACGAGTTATCACCGTTAAAAAAATCGCTGACGCTCTAGGTACGAGTATCGATAATTTATTAAAATAAACATAAAATAAAAAACCTCATCCAGCGATGAGGTTTTTTATTTGTTATTTTAAAAATTTTTTGTGACGTAGATTCTTAAAAAAACTTATCCTATCGCCTAGAAATTCTAAAGATTAGAAAAACAATTGCTAGAAGAAGAAGGGAAGTAATGAGTCCAGAGACTGGAGTGGCATACAAACTTTCTACTGATTGAATAAGGGTTTGAGATGTTGGCGTAGAGCTCGGCATTATTGCCGTTGATGGAAGAGCTGGTTTAAGCACTGCCAGAGAAGGTTCGGCCACGAGTTTTGCTATAGTTGATGACCCAAAAACGCCATTTGCCGCTAAACCAAGACTTTTTTGATATTTAGTAACAGCCGCGCGCGTGAGCGTGCCAAAGTATCCTTTAGCAACCTTGGGCGACATCGTGAGAAATTTTTTTTGTATTAGAGCGTTTTGTAGGGCCACTACATCCGTACCGTGCATGCCGAGACTGAGTGTTCGGTGATAGGTGATACTAGCGGGAGCTGCGCCCTCGGCCGGGATAGCATCCGCAAATACTACGAGCCGTTGAGGATAGTTACCATTAACTTGATTCCAAATTCCTTCGCAGGTAATAAGATTCAAGTGTGCCAAACCGTCGTTAGAAGTAAAAACAGTTGTGGCGTCAGCGTTTCGATTAAAAGAGCTGATTGAGTGGACAATAAAAGCCAGGGTATCACCCTTGTCATTTAGTACATATATTTTGTCACCTATTTTAAGTTTGTCTAAGTTATAAAAAACAAAGGGCACTCCGTTACTAATGCCAAAGTGTCCGCCAATCACGGCACTCCCTACTTCTCCGGGATGAGGGCCAAGCGCAAACCAGGCAACATTTACAGAACCGGCTGGAACATCCATTTTTCCATCAGGCGTGATAAGTGCGTCCTCAATGGCTGAATCCACTCCGATAACTGGAATTTGTAGACGAACGGGAAGTCCTTGAGCTATGCCTCCAGGATCCCGAATATCGGAATAGGCAAGTTGGTCGCCTGATCCGGTTACTGGAAATTTGGCGACTGGAAATTGCCAACCAAAGGCGTTATCGGCAACTGTGTTGCCGGATTTGTCACGACTGTAAAAGAAAAACAAAAACCCGGCCACTATTACTATGAGGGCCAAAACTATGATCAGTATTTTTTTTAATTTGGTTTTTTTTTCCATTTTACTTTTTACTTTTTTTAAAAATGAAAAATATAATAAGAGCTGCTAGAATAATTGACAAGATTATCCAAACAATAGTTTTAAAATTAGAGTTTACTGCTAGAGCTCCCTCGTTTGGAAAATTTGGGGAAGATTGAGCAATAGGATTGCCAACTTTAACGGTTAACGTTGCACTATCATTCGCCTGTAAACCATTATAAAAAGCTGTGACAGTAGCTGTGTTGGTTGTTGTTTGCTTTAAGGTCGTCGTACAGGTGTATATCCACACCTCGTTTATATCCAGAAGATTATTATTATTTGTATCTCCTAACTTGCCTGACATGGCACCGCAAGCATCGTCACTGACACTTATATTATTTAAAGGTACTGTACCAGGGTTGTTGACTTTATACGTAAAAGTAATCTGGCCTCCTTCTGGTGGCAGAGATAGGGGATACGCAATTTTAGTAATATTAACAATGCTAACTAAGGGAGCTGGGTTATTTGAGTTAATAATAACGGTAGCAGAGGCTTGATCTGTTCCAATTATACCGTGAGCGGTTCCTGTAGCTGTGGCCGTGCTTCGAGTAGTTTCAAAAAGTGTTGTCGTACAGGAATATCTCCATGTTTCATTATAGTCAAGATTGGAGTTGTTGTTATCATCGCCTTCTATAAATTTAACATGATTACATTTATCGTCGACAACACTTACATTCACTAAGGGTATTTCTTTAAGAAAGTTTTTAACGGCGTAATGGTATGTTACTTTGCCCGAACCCTTTGGCAGTGCTAATGGCTCGGGTACTGATGTTATACCTATTAAGGGAATAAAAGATATGTCATTGTTTGTTTGGGCGTAAACATTTTTAGCGCCAAAGCTAAATACTACTATGGCGATCAGTATGAAGATATTTTTTATTAACCTAGACATAAAGATAAGTTTTATCCTGTTGATAATTATACCATGAAACAATAAACAAAAGACAAAACAGGGCTGTTAACCCTGCTCATCCTGTAATGCTCGGAG
>CAYRGL010000072.1:0-3869 GCA_964423915.1 uncultured Gammaproteobacteria bacterium
GATTATTCATACGCACTCGCTTTGCCTACTCTAAAAATAGATTCAAACGTCACTATAAATTACGGAGGTTATTATTATGGACCACAAGGTGATCAATTGGGAATTGGTCCAATTCCTCCGCACGTCGGTATTCCAACAACCTATTGGGTTATTTGGGAAGCTAATAATCTTGGTAATGATTCATCTAACGCCGAACTCAGTGCTGATTTACCGGCAAATGTTGTTTGGCTTGATCAAACAAGCCTGGTAGCCGGTTCAGCCTCATATTCGCCGGTTAGTCGTCGAATTTTATGGCATCTTGATTCTATTCCGAAAAGTGGTGGTAACTATCGTTTAAGTTTTGCCGTTTCAATAGTACCAGATCAATCTGAACTCGGGACAATTCCTAATTTAGTAACAAATATTCAATTTACTGCCAAGGATGAATTTACAGGTTCTGTAGTAACAAAAAAATTAGCTAATATTACAACAAATATAGAATCTGACCCCAAAGCAGGTGGCAAGGGCGCAGTGGTTCCCATGGAATAAGTAGCCTTAAGAAGAGATTAAAGCCAAGCCCTGTCTCAGGGCTTGACTTTTTTTGGCTAATATGGTAAGTTAATAAATCAATTTTAAACAATATTCTTAAGTTTTACTATGAAAAAGCTATTATTTTCATTAGCGCTCGGTGCCTTAATCATAGGTAGCTTCGCGCCAATTTCCGGAGCAGAAACAAAACTCAAATCGTATTATTCTGGCTTCGTAACGTATTACGCCGGTAAGGTTGTTATTGCCACAACCAATACTGGTGCGCTTGAATTATTTAAAGCAGATCCAGGTTCAACACCAGTTCGCTTTGCTTCATTCCAATCAACTGATCTTCGTTTTAACACGGCAGCTGATTTTTATGATGTCGCATTACGTGGAGAAAACGGACGTTTGTATGCGTATGTTGTTGATGGGCGCTCTTTACAGAAATACGATATTAGTGATTTAAAACAAGCAATTCGTGTTAACCGTATTAGCGATGCCTCTTCTGACTGGTTTGGTGGTGTCACAATGGTTGGCGGAAAAGTTGCGACAATTGGTTCTAATGGAATTAAAATTTGGAGCAATGATTTAGTTGTTATTGATTCATACGATTTAAAAAATCGCGGTAACAATACCTACAATATTAGTCCAGCTGGTAGCGACAAATTCCTTTTCAATATCTTTGATTCAAGTATTTCTATTTATGATCGTGATTCACGTCAGTTACTATCCACTATCCCTTTAAACTTTAAGTGGGGAAGTGATTGGTTTAAACGCAGCGTGTATAACGACAAAGTCGATAACTCAGTCTATGTTGTTGATGACACTGCGGTTCGTAAAATAAACTTTGACGGAGAAATTGAAAAGAGTTTTAAACATACTGGTCCTTTGGGCTATGATGTTGTTCCGTCGGCCGATGGTCAAAGCTTTTATTTTTCAGATGGTATTGGCATTGTTAAAATGCGCAAAGCAGATTTGGCAGTTCTAAAATCTACTCACACTGTTGATTTAGGCTATGGCAATGGTTGGGCCGAAGGTATCCGTACCGTTAGCACTCCGGCCGGTGAAGAAGTGGTACTGTTTAACAACACCTCTATTCTTTTACTTAATGCCAACTTGCAGCCAATTAAAGCTAGTGGTACGCGTTTGGCGTATATTGGTTCAACTCAAGAAGATCCTTTTCCGGAAATTGCCGAACCATTATTTTTGAACCTTGATAAAAACCGTGCTCCGGCAGGTTCAACAATTATTTTGAGCGGTGGTGGTTATGGAAAATTTGAACCGCTGACTATTAATTTTGCCGGTTCAGAGCTTCAAACAAGTGCTGGTTTTGATGGTCGTTTTACTCAAACCTTAACCGTTCCAAACAAACCAAGTACTGGTTCAACTGATATTAAAGTAACTGGTTCAAATAGCCATTATAGCTATAATGCAGGCTTTACTATTGAATAACAAACCCTTGACATAATCAATAATAACTGTTATTATAATTGATTAGTCAAATTATCTACACATGAAAATTATCTTTATCGGACAAAAAGGTGTGCCATCAAAAAGCGGCGGTGTTGAAAAACACGTCGAAGAGTTGGCTGTGGGTTTGGCAGCTAAAGGACATGAAGTATTGGCCTATACCCGTCCACACTATACTGATCCGAACGTAACTGAATATAAAGGCATTAAGCTTATTAGCTTGCCGTCATTAAAGACAAAAAATCTTGATGCTATTTCGCATACCTTTTTGGCCTGCCTTGATTTAATGCGTCGTAAAGTTGACGTTATTCATTTTCATTCCATTGGTCCGTCTTCCTTGATTTGGTTGGCGCGAATTATTAAACCTTCTGCTAAAATTGTCGCCACATTTCATTGCCAAGATTATTACCATAAGAAATGGAGTTTGTTTGGACGTATGTATTTAAAATTCGGCGAATGGATGGCTTGTCACGCTGCTGATAAAACAATTACTGTTTCTAAGCAATTAAAAATCTACGCTTCCAATGAATACGGTGTTAATGCTGAATATATTCCCAATGGAGTTCCAACGGCTGATTTTAAAAGTGTTAACGAAATTAAAACTTTGTGGGATCTAGAAAAAGATTCTTACATTTTAGCGGTTTCACGTTTAGTACGCCACAAGGGTATTCACTATCTTATCGAAGCCTTTAAAAAATTAGCAACTGATAAAAAATTAGTCATTGTTGGCGAAGGCGCTTTTACTGATGACTATGTTACTGAAATTAAAGCCTTAGCTTCTACTGATAATCGTATTATCTTTACTGGTGCACAGCATGGTGACGTTCTTAAGGAACTTTTATCAAACGCGTATCTTTTCGTGCAACCCTCTGAATCAGAAGGTTTGTCAATTGCTTTACTTGAAGCTATGTCATACGCTAAGACCGCGGTAGTGAGCGACATCCCGGAAAATATGGAAGCAATTAGCGATACTGGTGTAACTTTTAATTCACAAAACGCGTTTTCTTTATCAGATAAATTAAGTGCTTTGCTTAATGATCCTCAGCGTGTCTTTGAACTTGGTCAGACGGCAATGAAGCGAGCCGCTTCGGAATATAACTGGGAAATGATTGTATCAAATACTGAACAATTGTACGGCCAATTATTAGCAGAACGCTTAGCAGTTAAGTTAAAACACCAAAGTATAGCGACGCGATTTTCATCTTTTCTTTAAATATATTTTCTGCTCTGATTTATAATCAGGGCAGTGTAATGGATTTAAAGTTCCAGAGTTAATTAACAACAAAATCATAAATCAAAAGCGAGTAATCTCGCAAAGGAGAAACAAAAAATGAGAAACCTTCTCAAGAGCATTTTTGTGCTCATTCTTGGCTTAGCATTTTTACAGATGCAGGCTTGTAACGAAAATGGGTTAACACCTACAATCAAAGAAAAAGCCAATCCTTTATCTTTTTCAATAAAAGATTCAGCACAGGGAACAACAGCGACCGGCGATACCGGTTATGTCAATCAGGCCTACATGCTGACAGGTATATTAAATTTATTGAATGTTACGGTTGATCATTGGCAGTTTACCTGGGGAGACAATACTCCAAATACAACAGGACAAGGGCCGAATATATTGGCGGTGCATAAATACACAAACGCTAATACGTATACAATAACTTTGGATGCCTGGGATCAAAATCAAAATCACTATACTTACCCGAAACAGTTTCATGTTTTAAATTATGTGCCAAACATGAAACCAATATTCAAGGTTATCTACCATAACCAGGTTTCGACCGGAATATGGGATGATACGCTACTCTTCTTAAGAAGAGCAATTCAGTGCAGTCCGCTTTCGGCAATATATGAAGTTGATACGAACACCAGCTGGCAACCTAATG
>CAYRGL010000073.1:0-3826 GCA_964423915.1 uncultured Gammaproteobacteria bacterium
ACCAGTATACGTATTAGGGAAATTGTATTGCAGCGTACCCGAACCATTTTTAGTTAAGGTACCAGCGCCGATAGCGACTGGCGCGAGATCAAAGGTAGTATTGCTTGCGCCATCTATATTAAGATTGAATGCACCAGTTACACCACCCGTCAATGTTAACGTACCAGAATCAGAGGCAATTTCAGCACCGCCAGCGACTAACGTAATAAGTCCAGCAAAAGAATTATTATTACTAACATTGTGAAGAGCTCCTCCACTCGAAACGCCAAAACCTCTTAATGTCAACGCTTCATATCCGATATTTATAGTGCCCTGCAATTGCAATTCCGCTCCTCCAACAACGGAGGTACCAGCGGCAATAGAACCGAGTGCTTCATCATTTCTTGCGCTCACTATTCCGGCGTTAATTGTAGTTATTCCTGCATATGAATTAGCGCCCGAAAGAACAAGCATACCAACTCCTTCTTTAGTAAAACCTCCGGCGCCGCCAATCATGCCGCTAATCGTTAAGGTTTCACCACTATTAGTTACAAAAATATTTCTGGTAGCATCTAAGCGAATATTAAGACTGATTGTGTTGCCACCTGACGATACGCTATCTGTAATACCAGCTACACCATTGGCAATGACAATATCATTACCAGCCAAAGTATAGCCACTACCTGTAAAAGTAATAGAGTTAAATAAAGTATTTTGAATTAAATCATTGGTATTAGAAAGGTTAGAAGCGCCTGAAGGGAAAACTAAGTTATCACCGGCATTTGGCGCCGTACCGCTTGACCAATTTCCACCATTAGACCAGTTACCATTAACGGTACCTGTCCAGGTCGCGGTTAAAGAGTCAGAGGCAATTTGCCATTGCCGAGCTTCTTGAAAATATAATATATCATCGGCGCCAAATAATCTTTCCAGCCAGTTTATATGATTGGTAAATTGCAAAGGTCCCAAGACATATGATTGCGGCGAAAGTTTTGGACCCTGATATTCGTAGCTTAAGTTGATCGTATCTCCGGCGCGTACATTCCTTCGCCAAATGATTAATTTCTTCCCATTATCATCTTTTTGTTGCGTATCATCAGTTTGCGTTACGGTAAAAGCTGCCGGTACACTCTCGACAATATCACCGTCAAAATCTTGATTAGCTTTTATTTTAAGGGTCATGACATACGTTGATAAAAATGGATTGGTTCTTGTCGCTCCGATTCTTTCAACGTCAAACGGCACAGAATCTTTGACTGCAAAAGAATCTGTTATTTCATAAATCGTCGCTCCTGAGCTTGGATCAATTCGCAATAGCGCCATTTGATATGTACCTGCGTCACCGACTTTATAATTAGCAAAATAATCTGGATTATCAGTGACATTGTTCGCGCCGCAGGTTTTACTAAATTGAATTGTGCCGTCTGCGGTCGAGAGATCTGTTTCCGTATTGAGCGTTTCGTTTTTAATTTTTAATTGTAAGTCAGCGTCACACACCGTATTGCCAGTGTCATCCAAAGCGCCCATCTGCAAATAAGCGGTTTCATTCGGTTGATAAATTGATTTATTAGTATTAATAGCCAATACTCCCCAGGTAAAGTTTTCAGTGGAAACATATACTATTCTTCCTTTTAAAATTTCTACGTCCATTGTATATTTACCAGGCAAAAAATCATTTGTTGGTTTAGGTACATCAACACTGATTGTTCCATTGACATCTTGAACCACTGGTTGAAGATCAGCTTTAGCTCCTTGCGGATCAGTAACTTCCGATTTAATAATTCTTAAGTCTGTTACGATAGGTGGTGTTGTTGGCAAAGCAGGCGCCTCGGTAGTACTCGGTGTAGTAGTGGTTGTCGGAGTGTCAGTCGAGCTTGGTGCAATAGTGTCAGTAGGACTGAGCGCTGGAGAATCCGTAGAAGTTGTAGCGGGAGTGTCCGTGAAAGTTGGCGCGACACTATCAACAGGCGTGTCAGTTGGTGTAATTGCATCCTGAGCAAAAGCTGTAAGAATATTTTTGTTAAATAAAAAACTATCAAGGAAGGCAATAAATTTATTTAGATCCGTTTTCATTGAGGACGGTTTGTCTAAAATATCTGGTAAAGTCGCAGGTGTTTGATCTGAAGAAGATCCTGAATTAACCTCAGGGGCTACTTCGGGTGTTACTTCGGGACTAGCTGTAGGACTTATTTCAGGGCTAGCAGTAGGGGTTATTGCGGGTCCTGTTTCTTTTTGATGTGTATCAACGAGGGAATTAGCATCGACTTCAAATTTTGGCTCTTCATCGGCTCGAAAATCATCAGTGGTGGTTTTAAACACATTACTAACGTTAACTCGGGGTAACTGCGCAATTTCTTCATCCGTAAGTTCTGCTGAGGATCCTAAGTACTCAACTTCTAACCACATTGAATCAAGATAAATTTTTGGCGTACTATCAATTGAAGGCAATGCTTGAAGGGAAATCTGTATCTGCTCTAAATCCGCAATCGTGGAAGTGATATCAACCGGTATTTCAAAGCTAACATCATTATTAATATCTGTTACATAGCCAAGAGTTTTCCAGGTTACGTTATCGAAAGTATAACGAGCTTCAAAAATTGCTCCTGCTGGAATATCTGGCTGAGCCGCAGAGGGAGTATCGGTTGATGAATCATTTTCTTGAGCATGTGCGCTATTTAAAAATAAGTTTTGTAAAAAAGAAGATTCTTTTGGTGGAATGGTTTCGCTAGGCGCATCTTGTATTGGTTGCGTATCAGGTGACACTGGACTTGGTTGTATCTCTGGGGTTGGCGTTGCTGGAATACTAGGTTCCGAGCTCGGCGTGTCTGGAATAATAATTGGTCCCTGATCGATTGATGGCTCTGATTTAATAATTGATTCTGCCGCCGGGTTAGAGGTCCACGAAAATTTGAGTGTAACTTTTTTCTGAATCGCATCTTGCGGCAACTCTCCTTTAAAACCTCCACAATTTATTTGTGTATCAGTATTTAAAATTGAGGCCGAATTAAGATCGCTATATTTTTCAAGTCCACCTTCTACAACATTAGGTGCACCAGTCACTTTGTCAGTATTTTCCCAGCCACCAGAACAGGTACTTGCAAAAAATGATGTAATTTCGGCTTGAGTTTTTTTAGCTCGCAGTAACGGTAAGACTGCTAGTAAAATAATAGCTAAAAGACCAACAATAACCTTGACTGGTCGTCGGGTAAACCAACTTTTACGAACTAATACTTTTATTTTTCTGCCAATTAAACGCTTCGCCATACTTAAACTAGATTCCGTCAAAGAATCTAGTTATATTATAGCATATTCCTTTATTATTGCTCCTTGAAATTTAGAGCTACTGAGTTAATGCAATAGCGTTTGCCGGTCGGAGCTGGACCATCAGGAAATACATGCCCTAAATGTGATTCACAGCGAGCACAACGGACTTCTATTCTAGTCATACCAAAACTTGTATCACTAATCTCTTCAACATGCTCTGGATTAATTGGCGAAAAATAACTTGGCCAACCGCTGCCTGACTCAAATTTTGTTTTAGTTTCAAATAGTGGTAAAGCACAAGCCGCGCAATAATATATTCCTTCGCCTTGATGATCCCAAACGCACGAAAACGGCGTTTCCGTGTCATGCTGACGCATAACTTTAAATTGCTCTGGATTTAAAATTTTTTTCCACTCTTCTTCGGTTTTAATAATTTTTTCCATACGATTATGTTACCATAAAAAAATAGGCTGTAACATACAGCCTATTTTTAAATTACTTTTATTGATTTTGCGGTTGAACAGTTATGGTTCCGGTCATTGATGGGTGAATACTGCAATGATAGGCAGTGGTACCCGGCGTA
>CAYRGL010000074.1:0-3801 GCA_964423915.1 uncultured Gammaproteobacteria bacterium
TGTTTGGTAATACCAGCCGTATCAACAAACTCAATTTCTTTTCCTTTATATTTAAATCGTGCGTATTGCGGTTCGCGTGTGGTATGAGGAATGGCGCTGACAATAACTCGAGGGTAACCGAGAATAGCATTTATCAAACTTGATTTACCAACGTTTGGTTTTCCAATAATTGCCACTTTTAATCGAGGTAATTCTTCTTTAATAATTTCTTGGCTTCGTTCAATCGGTTTAATTTTTGTAAAAATAATATCAAGTAAATCTCCAGTACCAGTACCGGTAGCCGCAGAAACTGGCGTAACTTCACCTAAACCAAGTTTCATAAAATCAATTGAAGCATTTGTTACTAAAGATTTTTTATCAGCTTTATTGGCCACGACCATGATCTTTTTTTTGTCAGGAATAATGCGTTTGATAATCGCTGACATATCTTTATCTTGCGGCATAAGTCCGTCGCGTGCATCAACGACAAACAAAACTAAATCGGCTTTTTTTATATAATCTCGAGCTTGTTTTTGTACAAGTTCATCAATTGTCTCGGCGTTAATTTTTTTCAGTCGTAAAAAATCAAAATCCATAAAACCTCCCGTATCAATAATATCAAAACTTTGACCGCGCCACACAACAGAGCCTAAATTAGCGTCGCGTGTCGTTCCTGGAATATCAGAAACTAAAGCGCCATGTCGCTCAATTAAGCAATTAAATAATGTAGATTTTCCAACGTTGGTTCGTCCAAAAATAACAACGAGCGGAGTTTTTTTAGTTGGCATTTAATTAGTATTAGCCGTACCGGAAGCGCTCGTATCGGCATCGGTTCCAAGAATAAGAATAAAGTCAGGTTGAATACGTTTTTGTTCAGCATTGCGTGTCGCCAATTCAGTTTTTAGCCAATCCGGCAACGTTGGAGCAATATTGGCATTAGTTTTGTCTTTAAGGAATTGTAACGCATCGCGTTTGGCGCCAAAAGTTAAATCATAAATAACAGATTTTTCAAAGTTATGGCGTGAGGAGTTGGCAATTTCTACAACATTAATTCCTTCGCGTTGAAGATCAACGGCGACACGACTGCCCAAACCATTAACCCAAGTGCCGTTGAAAATAGTAACGGTCGCGCTTTGTTGATTAAGGTTAGCAGTGTTTGAGTTATCCGTTGATTCATTCACTGTTCCAAAAATACTGCTAAACAAATATTGAATTTCTGTAAAGCTTCCACTTCGTGGATTAAGAATATAAGCTCCTTGATCACCGCGAGCATCAACCAATAATCCACTCGGGCTATTATCAAGAACACGATTAATAATTTGATCAGATTTTATATCTTTAACAAATGACCACACTTTGATAATTTCCCAAATTTTTAAATTGGTAGAAATATTATTTTGCAAGGTGCTAATTAACGAAGAGATTTGACTTGGGTTAAGTAAAAAATTTGCGGTAAGTATTTTTTCTTTAGCTGCTTCAATAATCTTTTGTTGACGTTTGGCACGAGCAAAGTCAGAGCCTTCAACACCTAAGCCGTGGCGAGAACGAGCGTATTTCAAAGCCAAGGTTCCGTCCATGTGTTGCCAGCCTTTTTCAATGTGAAGATGTTCATAACGACTGGCATAATTTGGATTATCTTCATTACCTAAAATAGGATAGGCATAATCATCTAGGGTATTATCAACATAGACATCAACACCGCCGATTTGATCAATAATTTTTTCAAAACCGGAAAAATCGATACGGACATAATAATCAATTGGTGCTTGCAATAAATCGCCAATCGCCTGGCTTGTGGCTAAACCGCCGGAACCAGGTTCGCTTTGTTCGGCATAGGCATTAATGCTATTAATTTTTCCCCAACCTTTATCAGCAATCGGTACGGCCAAATCGCGCGGAATAGAAAGTAGAGCAACTTGCTTAGTTGAAGGCTTAATACTCGCCACCATGATTGTATCGGTTAATTGCGGACCATCATGTCCGGCGCCGCCAATGCCTAAGAGTAAAAAATTAATACGATCGCGATCTTCACCTTTAAGTTTTCGATCGGCGCTTTCGGCTAATTGTTTGACTGTGCTAATAAGAGGAATATGATCAATCCACGAATCTTTAGAGTTTGGAGCAAGATAGTGTTTTACGTAAAAGAAGATAAACAGTAAAGCGAAAAAAGCTACAATGCCCCAAACCCAGCGTAACCAACCACGACGGCGTTTGGGAGCGCCGCCGTGATCAAGTGATTGTAGATCTTGTAGTAAAAGATTATTGTCGTACATAAGAGTTGTGCATGTCCATTATACTGTATTAATCGTATTTAATAAATAAAGCATAAAATAAGCAAAAAAGCAAGCACAATTTCGTTGACAGTGACTCATTTTTAGCGTATATTTAAGAAGTATTCTTAAGCTAATTTTCATGCAAATTACGTGGTTTGGACAATCTACTTTTAAACTACAAGGTAAATCAGGCGCTGATATTGTCAGTATTATTACTGATCCATTTAAGCCTGAAAAACTTGGTTTAAAATTGCCTCGCTTAGAAGCTGATATTCTGACGATTAGTCATGATCATGATGATCACAATAACATTGACGCCGTAAAGGGCGATCCGTTTCTCGTTCGCGGTCCGGGTGAATATGAAGTCAAAGGTGTGTACATTGACGGTATTCATTCTTGGCATGATGCTTCTAAGGGTGCTGAACGTGGAGATAATATAATATACCGTTTTGAATTGGAAGATATTTCAATTGCTCATTTAGGAGATTTAGGACATGAACTTGATGATAAACAATTAGAACGTTTGGAAGGCACAGATATTTTGTTAATTCCCGTGGGCGGAACGTATACAATTGATGCACAAGTTGCCGTAAAGGTCATTAATCAAATTGAACCGCGTATTGTTATTCCGATGCATTATCAAATCCCTGGATTAAAATTACCAAAGCCTTTGGGAACTTTAGAACAGTTTCTAAAAGCGGTGGCTGTTAAACCGCGGATGGAAGAAAAATTAAAAATTTCTAAAAAAGATTTGCCGCAAGATGATATGGAAGTCGTAGTTTTGCAATTTTAAATATGCCGAGAACAACAAAAAAAATTGAGAAAAAAACAAAAGCTCCAGTCAAGCGTCGCAGCCGCAAACCGGCTGTTTTAAAATCAGTGATGAGTTCGACTGGTTCTGTTGCGCATGGTCACAGCACCTTTGTACATACAACTGGCTATAACGAACATGAAGAAAAAACCAAACGATTAATTATGTGGCTCAGCGTTAGTGTTACTATGGCCATTATTGTCGGGATTTGGATTGTTAATTTAAATCGTATTGTTGGTGCCAGTGAGCTATTACCGAAATCAACTAATCAATCAAAATTAGATTTTGCTTCAATAAAAAATGATTTACATGACACCTTATCGCAAGTGCAAGATAGTTTAAAGCAGATGCAACCAGTAAGTTCCCAAGCCGCGCCAACCGAAACGGCGCAACCGATTATTACTCCGACTGCCACTCCGGAATATCCGGCCACCTTACCTAATTAATTTTTTCTATGGCTAAAATAAAAAAACCTTCAGCAGAAGCTACGGAAGGTAAAATCAGAAAAGAAGAAGAAAAAGAGCCAGTTCTAGATAACAATCTTGGTACAGTTGAAGCACAACCAATTGTTGAAGAAATGCGACGTTCGTATCTTGATTATGCGATGAGTGTTATTGTATCGCGCGCTTTGCCTGATGTTCGAGATGGTT
The DNA here is from genome assembly GCA_964423915.1 of uncultured Gammaproteobacteria bacterium. GTDB lineage: Bacteria > Patescibacteriota > Patescibacteriia > Patescibacteriales > Patescibacteriaceae > Patescibacterium. Next base: position 3,714 of record CAYRGL010000074.1, read on the forward strand.
TAAAGCCGGTTCATCGTCGTATTTTGTACGCGATGTGGAGTTTAGGTTTGCGTCCAACCGCTAAGTTTAGAAAATCTGCGACTGTGGT
>CAYRGL010000075.1:0-2033 GCA_964423915.1 uncultured Gammaproteobacteria bacterium
AGTAAAGGGTTATGCCGCGCATGAACAAGGAACGTTTGATAAAGTTGTGGCGGCTCGCAACGCGGCCATGAGCGCGCAATCTTCCGGCAATCGTGCTGATATTGAGAAATCAGAAAACGCACTTTCCTCAACTCTCAAATCAATCTTTGCTTTATCCGAAGCATATCCAGAATTAAAAGCTAATCAAAACTTCCTCGAATTACAACGCGAACTCGAAGACACCGAAAATAAAATTCAAGCGTCACGTCGTTTCTACAATACCAATGTCCGCGATTTCAATACCAAGCTAGAAGTTTTCCCAACTAATATGATTGGCAATATGCTTGGCTTTAAATCCCGTGACTTTTTTGCCGCTGAAGCTGAGGATAAGGAGAATGTGAAAGTGAGTTTCTAAATATGAAAGAAAACTTAGGAAATAATATTGAGAAAAAAGAAGAGCCAGTAATTTCTGTTATTGATTGGATTAAGAGCGAGCAATGGAAAAATAATGACATTATTTCTACTCGCGTTCAGGAAGCAGAAAAATTTATTAATAATCTTCCTGAACTCGAAGCAGGCGTTTTCTTAACCACAGGCTTCTCAGTATTCTTTATTGATTCCTATTTAGAAAACGAAGAGGAGCGTACGTTAATTGAAGACAAAGTTAAAGGAAAGATTATAGTTGATTTGGGGGCTGGTAATTCTTTAGATAGGGTTTCCCCGTATTTTGCCGAAATGGGAGCAAAAGAATTTGTTGCGGTTGATAAATTTTTTCAAAAAGATGATGTGAACCGTGACTCGTTAAATACTATTTTAGAATCTTTAAGAGATAAATTTAAGACTCAAGGCACCAATGTTGATTATTTTCAAGATGACATGCTGGTTTTTCTTTCCAAACTGCCTGACAAATCAGCGAACTTTGTTCTTAACGGTTTAGACGATAATATTATTAGCTACAATTACTGGAATAAATTAGCGGAAGAGCTTTATCGAACAACCTATGATGGAGGAGTTGTAATGGGAACTAACTCAGAATTTTATAAATTAGGAGAAAAGTTTAAAAATATTAGCTCCACCGGAAAAAAGGATTACCATAATTATGAAGGAATCTTTGAGAAGCAGTAATATATTCTAGTATGTCGAGTTTATATACCCAAATCGATTCAAATAAACGAAAAACATGGTTACTGATGACCATCTTCTTTATCGCGGTTATTATTATCGGCTTTGTTTTTTCTCAAGCCATGAACAATCAAGCGATTTTATATTTGGCCGTGGGCTTTAGTATTGTTTCCAGTTTTATTTCGTACTGGTGGAGCGACAAAATTGTGTTGGTAATGTCGAGCGCTCATGCTGTTTCACTGGAAGATAATAAAGAATTATATCGATTGGTGGAAAATCTTTGTATCACAGCTGGATTACCAGTACCAAAAATTTATACCATTGACGATACGGCGCCTAACGCCTTTGCGACAGGAAGAGATCCGCAACATGCGGCCTTAGTCCTGACCACGGGAATTATTGATAAGTTAGAAAAAGTTGAACTTGAAGGCGTAATCGCGCACGAACTTTCGCATATTGGTAATCACGATATTTTAGTAGATACAATTGCGACGGTCATGGTCGGCATTATCGTCTTGCTGGCGGATTGGTTTATGCGCTGGAGTATTTTTGGTGGCCGACGTCGTTCCAATGATAATGATTCTAATCAGATTCAATTAGTGATTACGATAGCGGCAATTATTCTAGCTATTTTAGCGCCAATTTTTGCCACTCTTTTGCAATTAGCCATTTCTCGAAAAAGAGAATTTTTAGCTGATGCGGACGGCGCAATGCTAACGCGCTATCCGGAAGGACTCGCAATGGCTCTAGAAAAAATTGCGCGCGATACTGAACCCTTGGAAGAAGCCAATCGCGCCACCGCGCATTTATACTTTGCTTCACCGTTTAAAGAAGATGCCGGCGCTAAAGTTGGCTTTTGGACAAAAGCGTTTATGACGCATCCGCCAGTCACTGAGAGAATCGCGGCGTTAAGAGGATTAGATATTAAATAA
>CAYRGL010000075.1:2133-3700 GCA_964423915.1 uncultured Gammaproteobacteria bacterium
GATTTAATTTTACAAGTCGGCGTTAAAATATTACTTGAAAATAGTGAAGGTAAGTTTTTATTATTGCATCGCAGTGCTGAAAAGTATCAAAATATTCAAGGACGCTGGGATATGGTTGGCGGAAGAATTGACGCTGGAATTGGTTTAATGGAAAATTTGCAAAGAGAAGTAAGCGAAGAAACAGGTTTAACAATTGTCGGGACGCCAAAGTTAATTGCCGCACAAGATATTTTACGAAAAGCCGGCTATCACGTTGTGCGCTTAAGCTATTTAGGAAAAGCAGAAGGCGAGATTAAACTAGATACTACAGAAAATGATGAATATAAGTGGTATAGTAAAGAAGAACTTGAAATATTAGAAGATATGGATGTGTATTTAAAAGAGTTGATAGATTCTAAGAAATTTTTTGAATAAAATGAAAACACTTAAATTCGAACCGCCTTTAGTACTACTTGTTCTAGATGGCTCTAAAGTTAGCACCTGGCGTTTATTTGATGATAAAGATTTAAGTGTCGGTGATCAACTAGAGTTTATTAATTCCGAAACAGGAGAAAAATTTGGCGAAGCAAAAATAATATCTATTAAAGAAAAGAAGTTGGGAGAAATTAAAGAGAGTGATTATGAAGGACATGAAAAATTTGGAAGCAAGGAAGAAATGATTGAGACTTATAAAAAGTACAATGGAAATAAAGTAGACACAGAAACAGTAGTAAAAATGATAGATTTTAAATTATTATGAAAGAAAAAAAGAAAAAACCAATTATTGTTGCCGTCAGCGGAGGATTTGATCCTTTGCATGTTGGACATGTTAGAATGTTTGAACGCGCGAAAGCTTTGGGTGACAAACTAGTGGTGATTTTAAATAATGACAACTGGTTAAAACTCAAAAAAGGTTTTTCGTTTATGCCTGATAAGGAACGCAAGGAATTATTAGAGCATATTAAGTCAGTTGATAAAGTTGTGTTAAGTTTTCATAAGAAGGGCACTAAGGACATGAGTATTTGTAATGAGTTAAAAAAGATTAAGCCGGATATTTTTGCCAATGGCGGTGATCGAACGCATGACAATATTCCTGAAGTACCGGTTTGCGAAGCGCTCGGTACAAAAATGGTTTTTAATATTGGCCATGGTGGCAAGGTTCAATCCAGTTCCTGGCTCTTAGCCGCCCATAAAAAAAGAAAACTAAAAAAATAATTATAAACCTATGACCTTAAAACAAATTCAAGAATTAGCCATTGAGCTCGGCATTAAGAATGACTTGCGCGGCGTTGCCAAAGTGAGAAAAAATATGGTACGCGTCAAGGAAAAATACGCGAAGATGAGTAAAGAACAAAAAGAAGAGTTTGATGAAGTTAAATTAACTAATCCGTACACTGATTCGCGCATTTTAAATGACACCGGTAAAAAGCAAATTAAAAAAGTTATGGCTGGTATTGATATTGAAGGTGCGGAATTGTTGCTTGCTAAACAAATGGATGATATTGATTTAGTAATTGCGCATCATCCGGAAGGACGCGCTTTAGCAGATTTACACGACGTTATGGAATTACAAGCTGAAGTGGCTTCG
>CAYRGL010000076.1:0-3687 GCA_964423915.1 uncultured Gammaproteobacteria bacterium
GGCGAAAGTACAAGCTTTGTTATATTCAGCATTTCTGAATAAAAATAAAACAAGTTGTAGTGGTGTATGAACAGCAGTCATTTCAACTCCATCAATAAGAGTTGCTTGAGCTTCACCAGTAAAACCTCTGTAATGACCGCTATCAAGCACACGCGCAAGAATTTCATTTAGTTCTGGCGTGAGCGGATAGACGCAATACAAAGGCTTAGGCATTTGTATTCTGTGAACGTTTTTTGTTATTTTCATTGTGAATGAACTCCTCTTTTGGTTTATTAATAGGCTTAGAGTAGCTTAAAATTGGGTGAAAAGTCAATAATTACGCCGCTTGTCCATAAGCTCGCAATCCCGACAGCAATTCTTTAAATGATTCTAGGTTTTTTATGTATTGAGGATAGCTATGGCCTTGTGCCTTTGCTTGCTCGACTTGTCCGGCAAACATTTCAATAACGTTGTTATATAGTTCCAGCTCTTTTTGAGAAACTTTGTCGGGGTGCTCCAAATCAATAGCTTCAAGCATTTCGAGTAGCTTATCCATATCCAAACGCATATAAAATTTAGGGACGTTGGAAATTTTTTTTCGGATTAATTCTCCGTTTTCAAAAGTAAAACAATATTCAATATCCGTGCCACCGTCTTCATTAACATTTTTGACTAAATCTTGTTTATACCATTCGTAAAAATCTTTTTCCGTTGAATCATTAACATCATCAAAGGCGCATAAGACGTCGCCGGTTCTTTTGTTAACAATAATATTGTCAACGCCGTGATAATCGTCAAATTTATGCGCTCGACAAATAATATATTCATCTTTTAAAACTTTATTTAAAAGAATCATCAGGGCTGATTCCATTAACTCACTGTTTCTTTCACGCTGCTGCCTCTCCCATACTTGTCGATGTTCGTTGGTGATTTCCGCTGTTTCCGAAAGATTAAACTTTCTTCTGATCCATTTATTTTCTTTGTTTTCAATTTTTACTTTTTGTTTTAACTTTTCTTGTTCTGTAAAGCTGAATTTTTTTGAGCTTACACTGCCTTCGCTTGTTAATATCTTTTGGCCAACTTGATCATTTATATTTCGTGAACAGTTTTCAACAGCGGCGCGGTATTTTGGGCGAAATAAATCAAGCTTTTCTTGACGATGCTCATATTCCAATTCCTCATTGGTTTTAGCTCTAGTTTGTTCGAATAGGTTACTCATATTTTCAAGTATAGCATATTTTGACAAGCCATTTCTCTTATTGTAAAATACTCATACGGCCCTGTGGCCTACCGTTAAACTAAGCTTTTACGGTTTATTAATAAGTATACGTTATGTTGGACGAACTCAACGTCAATAACCTCGTGGCCTTAGATGGTGACGACGATATGGACGAAGACGAAGATACCGGCGACGACTCTTCTGAAGAAGAAGGAGCCGACGACGATGATGAGAATGGCGACGAAGAAGCCGCCTACTAAGTAGACTCCTCTCGATATTTACTAATAGCGGCCCTTTGTGGCCGCTATTACATTACAAACTATGTTTAACACCATTACGATCGTACAAAGTTTAGGTTATGCAGGACTTGCTGCTTTAGTTTTTGCTGAATCTGGTCTTTTAATTGGTTTTTTTTTACCTGGCGACAGTGTTTTATTTACGGCCGGATTTCTAGCTTCGCAGAATTTACTTAATATATATTATCTTGTTCCCCTTCTTTTTATATCAGCGGTTATTGGTGATAGCGTTGGCTATAGCTTTGGTTATAGACTTGGTCCGAAAATTTTTACTAAAGAAGAATCTTTATTTTTTCAAAAAGATAATTTAATAAAAGCTCAACATTTTTTTGCTAAACACGGCGGTAAAACTATTATCATTGCTCGGTTCATTCCAGTAGTGCGTTGCTTTGCGCCGGTTTTGGCTGGAGTCGGCAAAATGAAATACAGAACATTTTTAAGTTTTAACCTTGTTGGCGCTTTTTTTTGGGCTGTCGGCTTACTCCTTCTCGGATACTTTTTAGGAACTTTTATTCCCGGGGTTGATAAATACCTTTTGCCAATTATTGCCTTAATTATCTTGATTTCGATCGCGCCTAATATTTTTCATCTTATGAAAAATAAAGAAACTCGAACGCGTTTGCTGACCTTAATTTTTAGAAAACGAAGCTAAACAGGTATTATAGTTTTGTGCTTCAAGGTTATAGGTGCCAATATCTTTTTTAATTAAAGTAACTAACGTATTATATTCCGCGACGTGTTGATTATAATCATCAACCATTTGGTTATAGGTAACTCCATTTTTAGGTTCGTATTGATTAATGGCAGTTTCGCGAGCACTTAAATCCGCTTCCTTATTCTTTAATGCGATTTTTCCACTGTCGATTTCTGCGGCAAGTCGTGTATCAATAACTGAGCAAACCGAGGATGGCGTTCCAAACTCCTGAACAGCCAACCAGGTTTTCTTTCCTTGGTAATTTCCTTCGCCAACCGCTACACCAATTTCTTTATACCCAGGGCGTAAAATATTGGCACGATGGCCAGGGCTGTTCATCCAGCCGTCAAGCAAAGCCGCGTCTGAACCAAAATTTCCTAAAGCTAAGTTTTCTCCAACAATAACAAAGGTATAACCGGCAGCTGTGTCTATATCAGCCGGACCCTTACCACTTGGAGAAACATGTTCAAAATATTGTTTAGCAAACATGTCATTTAATTTTACTTGTGCGGCTTTATCTAAAATAGTCGATTCTTTGAGCAAAGCTACATTCTGCGATTGTCGTTCTTTGTTGGTTAGATTAATGACTCCGCTATCTGTTAATTTTCCCGTGTCAACACCAGTGGCTAGTTTTAGTGGCTCAGTAGTAAAAACTTGTTGCTCAAGAGCTACTGCGTCATGCTTAAAAGCCGCTACCGAAGGATCATTGGCTATTAAGGCTCGTCCTTGGTCAGTTAAACCAATAATGTCTGATTTAAAAACAAGAAAAGTAGTGCCAAGGGCACCGATGATTAATACGAAGACTAATATTTTATAACGCATAGTGGTATGATATAGATAATTGTAACATGTTATTCAATTAAATAATTATTATGAAGAAAAACCTTATTATTACGCTCGTTATTGTTATCTTGGTTATTATAGCGTTTGTTTTTTGGAAAAAACCAAGTGTTGCCCCAACCATCGCCCCTAACCCCGAAGTAACTCAGCAAAATAGTATTTCTGATCTTATTTCAGTCTCAGAGCCAAGACCCAATTCTAACGTTAGAACAACTTTTAATGTTACAGGGCAGGCCCGAGGCAGTTGGTATTTTGAAGCAAGTTTTCCAATTATTCTTAAAGATAACAAAGGCAATATTCTAGTGCAAACAATTGCCAAAGCTCAAGGAGATTGGATGACAGATAATTTTGTCCCCTTCTCTAGCACTGTTTCTATTACTTCAGCGTACACTGGCCCTGCAATTCTAATTTTAAAAAATGATAATCCCTCTGGTGATCCCACTAAAGATAAACAAATAGAAATACCAATCACTATTTCTAAATAACAAAAAGCGGTCCATTGGGCCGCCTTTTAATATTTTTATCGCACGATTTATCGGTAGCAACAGGAAAATTGCTCACCACTAAAATGAACATCAATTACTCTACCACTTTCGAGTTTCATCGAAACTTGTTTACCACGCTCAATAACAACACATGCTTCAAAAGCATCTTCCATA
>CAYRGL010000077.1:0-3666 GCA_964423915.1 uncultured Gammaproteobacteria bacterium
TAGATTTTACACAACTATTTTGTTGTTGTTTCGATTCGAAAACTAGAAAATTTCAATAAAGTATTAGGCAAAATTCTAATTAAGTATTTCCTATGTAACCATTTACTAAAATGTAAAAATAGTATTAACATTGGCCATCTAACTAAATTAGTGAATGAATATAACATTTATAAAAACTAAAGCCTTCGGTTAAGAAGGCTTTATGAGATTTATCAATTCCTTATCGCTTAATTCCTTTAAATGCTTTGAAAGAACAGGAGCTTTTATAAAGCTGGTAGCATACAAACGATTGATAATATTTTCAGGCTCTTTATGAAACAACAAAACATACTTGAATCTCTTAAGCTGCTCCTCTTGTTCGGCGGTCATGGAATTAGCCAGAAATGAAGCGATCAGTTTAAAAGCTAAGGACATTTTTAAAGAGTCTTGGCTAAAGAAACTATCTTTAAAAAACTCTCATTTTTCAACTTTACGGTTTTTACGGTGCCCGTATAAAACGGAAGAAAAATGTAAATTATTTTATACGGTTTTTCTATTCTAAACTATTTAGCATTAATGGTTTACGACTATTTTTACGGTCTCACATATATATGGCGTAGCCTCATACCGTGAACGCTTGTCAAATCCCGATTATCACTTTTCCCACATACAACGAGGGGTTTGACAAGCAGAGTGAGCGTGTATGACAGGCTATTCGGGTAGGCAACGGGGTAATAATTATCTATTAGAGTCACTATTTTTGTAATCCATGAAAAATAAAACCAAACATCACTATATATCACGAATGTATCTTAACAATTTCTCACCGGAGGGGAAACAAGGATTAATACACATAATTGAAATGGAAACAGGGAAAGAACGTACCTTTCAATCAATTAAAAACACGGCCTTTAAATACAATTACAACACGATACAACTAAACAAAGAACCGAACGATATACCCGAACAGATACTAGCAGATTGCGAATCAAGAATTGGTAGACTCTTCAAAAAAATTACCAGCGGAAATATGGAGTTATCACTAGACGAATGGTCTGACTTACTCTACTATACGGCTCAAACGTATCTTAATGTCCCGACAAACCGCACAATGTCACGAAAGGTTTTACAAGACTGGCTACGCAACGTATTGGCGTCAAAGAGTTCAGATAAGGAATTCCTAAAAATGTTTTCTGAAACTCAGGGCTTACAGGTTTTGGGAAAGAAAAAGTACGAACTTGATGAACTCTCAGAACTCCTTCAAAAGACAAGTAACTTTAACGTCATTTTCTCTAAAAGACTTATTATTAATTACGGAATCAAGCAAACTCGACGACTGTATGGAATATTTACAAACATGAACTGGGCATTTTTTATTATAACGGACGATAGCTGTTTTGTTACCTCGGACCGACCAGTAACGTCAGTTAGCAAAAACCCGAAAATGCCTGTTAGCATTATGACATCGGATTTGCTCATTTTCCCGATCACTAAAAAAGTATTACTAGCAGGCAAACGAGATGCTAAAGTCGGAAACGTAGAAATTACGGGTGAAACAACTAATGCATTAAATCTAATCATAATGGCAAATGCCGACAAATACATCTACTCACCACTAAAAAACAGCGAACTGCAAAAACAAAGTAAAAAATATGCCTAGAGATTATTATCTGTCGGTTATTTCTAGTCGCCGTTAATTACAATAATTTTATAGACGCAAAGCGGAAGCATGCAAGCATTGCTATAAAAGCGTTACTATGCTAGAGTAATAGTGAAAGCTCTTTTTTAAATGTATGAAGCCTGAGAGGATTTCGGTTCTTTCGGGCTTTTCTTTTTTCTGTTTTAAGAAAAGTAGAAGATACATCATTCTTTTCCCTTATACGGTTAAAGAAGCCAATGCACCTTTACAACCAACACTATTATTTTTGAACAGAAACACATTATTTAAGAAAGGAGACACTGTGGCTCAATATTCACGAAAATTAAAAAAAGGATTTAGATGGTTTTACAAGTTTGATTACGACTGTAAAATGTATAGTTCAAAGTGTATATTTCTTTCTCAAAAAGACGCTAAAAAAGCCGAGACAAAACGATACGATGAAGTTAGTAAAAGTATCAGCAATCCTGATAAAAAGCCCTCTATGAGCCTCTTAACGCTAATAGAAAGCCGCCTGGATTATCTTAAGGTCAAAAAGAGCGAAAACTATTATAAGGCAACCAAATCCTACTTTAAATTGCTTTTAACAGAACTTGGCAAGGATTGTCTAATTGCCGCTATTAGCAAACAGCATATTAATACTTTTCTATTGGCTCGATCTGAGGAATATCAAAAACGAGGCAGGGATAATTACAGAGTTAACGCCATGCTTCGTGCCTACAAAGCTCTTTTCAATTACGGCATTCAGCAATTGGATTTGCATCTAACTAATCCCTGTATCGGCTTGGGCCTTTATTCCATAAAGAAGAAATTAAAATACATTCCGACTGATAAAGAGATTCAGCAAGTATTAGATATGTGCGATGAAGAAGAAAAAGTGCTCATTGAATTTGTACAAGAAACCGGCTGTAGAATAAGCGAAGCTATGCGATTTACAGATACCGACATTAATGGAGAGAACATAGTTTTGTATACTCGAAAAAGCAAAAACTCTGATCTTACGCCGAGAGTTGTCCCAGCGCCAAAAGTTCTTGATAAACTCATGCCCTTAAAGAAGAACTGTAAAATATTTGGCAGATGGAAAACACATCCTAAGTTTTTAGAAGATAAAATAAAGAAACTGAAACAACCGCGGCGTTGGAACTGGCATAATTTACGGCACCGCTATGCCTCAATACTCTCTAAGCAGGGGAGACCGCTCTTTGAAATAATGATGTTGTTAGGTCATAATAACCTTTCAACCACTCAAAAGTACCTTCAATTGCTTGGATAAATTGCTTTATTTATTTTTGTAGTAGTTCGTTTAATAATTTGTGCTTGACTTTATGTAAACTTGTATTTAAGTTTGCTGCAAATCATTAAGGGGGATACAACAAAGCCACAGAGCTTTGTTGTATCCCTTTTTTATTTTAAAAAAATCCAAAGGAGAGATAATGAAATCAATATTTCTATTATTTTTAATCATTTGTGCAAAGCCTGTATTAGCTCAATGGGATGAAATTCCCGATTCATTATTCGTTATGGGCAATGAGCGAATTTCTGTAGCGCAAGATATTACTATAAAAGATGTGGCAATGTCTTGCTATCGATTTGGAGTAAGAATGATTTTATACAACCCACTATATATGAACGTTCTATCTCATGATGAAAAACTGTTCTTTGCATTTCATGAACTGGGACACCATCACTTACTACATTTCAATATGTTCGGAATGTTGAAAGTCCAAAAAATCGCTGAATTGGAAGCTGATTGTTATTCAGTGCAAACTATAATTTCATTAAATATTTTAACCAGGGATCAAGTTATCAACTTAATTCCATCTTTACACTTTGGTTTTTCACCAAATTACCCAACGCCACAAGAAAGAAAAAACAATGCGATGTCATGTGCTTCCTCTATTCAATTAGAACCAGATACCCGATCAGAAACAGTTCCAGAAACAGGTGATATAAACACAATTGTCAAAAGAATATATAACGCTTGCAATGAAAGTACGAAATTTCAATCAATAAAAGGGACTTATGACGGA
>CAYRGL010000078.1:0-1192 GCA_964423915.1 uncultured Gammaproteobacteria bacterium
CATTGGTCGTTACTTGATAATTTTGAATGGGCACATGGCTATGATAAGAAATTTGGTTTGTTTGCCGTTGATTATAAAACTTTTCAACGCACGGCTCGACCCTCAGCCTACGAGTACGGCTTAATTGCTAAAAATAATTCTCTCTAATATGTGGATTTTTATCGCAACATTTTCGTATCTTTTAAACGCCGGCGTGCACGTCGCGGATAAATTTTTGCTTTCCAAAAAAATTCACTCTTCGATTGTTTACGCTTTTTATGTTGGTATCTGGAGTATTTTTAATTTTGTACTTTTATTTTTTCACCCCTGGATTCCAACACCACTAGAATTAATTTATGATTTATCTGCCGGATTTTTATTTTTGGTAACATTAGTCTTTTGGTATAAGGCTTTGCATCAAAGCGAAGCAAGTCGCGTCGTACCAATTGTTGGTGCCTTAACGCCGATCTTTTCTTTTCTTTTTTCTTATTTATTTTTAGGTACGCAATTAACCGCTCAGCAGTTTGGCGCTTTTATTGTGTTGATTGCCGGCGGTTTGCTGATTTCTATTAAACGTACGCATATGCATATGTTTAACGAAGTGTGGGAACGAACGAAAAATATTTTCGGTAATACTTTTGGTAAATTTAATGATGAAATAAGACCGACACGGCGTTTACTGATTAATTCAATTATTGCCGCGATTTGTTTTGCGGCTTATTATGTATTGATCAAATACATTTATTCTCATTCTGGCCAGCCGTTTATCGGCGCTTTTGTTTGGTCTAGACTTGGCAGCTTCCTAGGTGTACTTTGTATTTTATTAGTGCCAAGTTGGAGAACCTTAATTAAAGAGTCCAATCTGCATGTTGATCGTACGGCAAAACAATTAGCTGGTTTTTTTGGCGTACGTTTAGCCGCGGCCGCCGCGTTTATTATGTTAAATTGGGCGGTTAGCTTAAGCGACAATGTGTCACTTATCAATGCTCTACAAGGAACTCAGTATGCTTTTCTACTTTTCATTATTATTGTTATGGCCAAAAAGTATCCGCAATTTATTGATGAAGAAGTTGGTCGTGGTGTTATTTTTCAAAAAACCATTGGTATTATTTTGGTTGGCTTAGGGCTTTATTTATTAGTGTGGTAATTACATGTCTTTAATTTTAATTACTCTTGTTTTAATCTTTTTTGCCTGGCTTTCTTGGAAAAATAT
>CAYRGL010000078.1:1292-3650 GCA_964423915.1 uncultured Gammaproteobacteria bacterium
TAATTTTAATTACTCTTGTTTTAATCTTTTTTGCCTGGCTTTCTTGGAAAAATATTTTTCAAGCGAGTTTAGTTTTAATTACTTGTTTGCCATTATATGTCGTACGCGTTTCATTGCTTGGTTTACCTTCAACATTATTAGAATTAATGCTCGGAATTTTATTTGTAGTGTTTATTATTAGAAATCCAAAGCTAAAACATTATAAAATTTCTTGGGAGTTAGCGTTATGGATTTTAGTCGGTTTAATTGCTGTTGGCGTGGCCGGTTGGTCTTTGGCAAGTTTAGGCGTATGGAGAGCCTATTTTTTCGAAGCGGCCATTGCCTTTATTATTTTTGTTAAAGTTTTTGATACTAAAGAAAAGAAATTTGCTGTTTTAAAAGCTTTGGCAATTTCCGGAATGGCAATTTCACTGTTAGCAATATATCAATATTTTACCGGCCAACTGATTCCAAACCCTTTCTGGGCCGCGGCCGCGCAACGTCGCGCCACTTCGATTTTTCCTTATCCTAATGCTGTTGGTTTATATTTGGGTCCAATAATTATTTTATCTTTGGCCGGGTTTATTGCCGCGTTTAAAAAATCTGCAAAAGATTCATGGCTTTTTGCGAGTGCTTTTATTTTGTCGCTTGGCGGTATAATCGCCGCACGTTCCGACGGTGCAATTTTAGCCGTGACTGTCGCTGGTTTTGTATTATTACTGTGCGCAAATTCTTTAACACGAAAAATTGCTTTAAGCTTTTTAGTTTTAGGAATTATTATTTTTGCCGCTGTACCTAAAGTTAGAAATTTTACGATTCAACGCGCTACCTTGCATGATGTTTCCGGAGAAATTAGAAGATTGCAATGGCACGAAACATGGCAAATGCTTAGCAATGGAAAACTTATTACAGGTGCCGGATTATTAAATTATCAAAAAGCCGTGGCGCCGTATCATCAAGTTGGATTTTTTTATAATAGTGAAGGCTTATCGCAAAACGATTTTGTAAAAAAAGTTCGTAGTGATAAAGCGTATCGCGATTCACATTGGCAACCTGTTGAAGTTTATTTATATCCGCATAATATTTTGCTCAATTTCTGGTCTGAACTCGGATTACTTGGATTATTGTTATTTGCGTGGATTTATATCAAGTTCATGTACCAAGCCATAAAGCTGTTTATTAAAACTCACGATCTTTTGACATTAGGTCTTATCTGCGTCATGATAACGATTCTTGTTCACGGCCTTGTGGACGTACCATATTTTAAAAATGATTTAGCCATTATGTTTTGGCTCTTTATAGCCTTGTTATGAAAATAGTTATTCAAAAATTAATTGCGCAAGCGGGCGTCGCTTCTCGTCATCAAGCCGAGAAGTTGATTGCTTCAGGCCGCGTTAGATTGAACAATAAGACGGCAAAATTGGGCGACCGAGCTGATGAAGAAGACAACGTGTTAGTTGATAAAAAACCTTTGCGCTTTACAAAAGAGCATACCTATATTAAGTTCTATAAACCCGTGGGTGTCGTGTCGACAATGCGCTCTTTTCCGAGCGAACAAAATATTTTAGATTTTGTTAAAATTCATAAGCCCTTAGCCGTGGTTGGACGACTGGACAAAGAAAGTGAAGGATTAATGATTCTAACGGATGATGGAGATTTAGCCTTTAAGTTAACGCATCCGAAATTTAATGTTAAAAAAGTGTATGTTATTACGTTGTCGCACGATTTAGGAAAAACCAAAGAAGAAATTAAAAAAAAGCTTGTAGAAATTAATTCAGCTTTTCATAAAGGAATTCAGATTGGTAACGGTGATGGCATTGTCAAAGCTGAACGAACAAAGTATTTACGCGGTAGAAGTTTTGAAATTGTGCTAGGTGAAGGTAAGAAGCGACAGATTCGAAGAATGTTTCGCCAAGTCGGTTGCCATGTCGGACGACTTGTCCGTGTCCGTATTGCCAACGTGACCATCGCCGGAACGTCGCGCGGACGATGGAAATATTTAACCAAAGAAGAAATTCATAAATTGAAAACGTTATAAACGGAAGGGTGGCCGAGTGGTTGAAGGCACAGCTCTCGAAAAGCTGCATACCAGCAATGGTATCGAGGGTTCGAATCCCTCCTCTTCCGCACATATATTATATATGCCATACACAACATTTATTATCATCGCGTGCTGGATTATTTTTATATTAGTTTGGGGTATTGCCGCCATCGGAGTGAAAAAAGATAAAAATAAAGAAGCTAGACAGCTTGCCGGACGTGGCGGTTCACTGTGGATAATTCGCGCCGGCATCACGCTTTTAATTTTGTGGTCAGTTATTCAAGGAATTTTTAAGCATGCCAATTTTCAGTTTAAATATACGAACATCTATTTTCAAG
>CAYRGL010000079.1:0-3508 GCA_964423915.1 uncultured Gammaproteobacteria bacterium
TCTCAAAATTATAGTTTTGTTGAGACTTGTTGATTGCTGGCTTTGTAAAAAAACCAGTTTTTATTTTTACTATGAAGTTTATACTAGGAGAAAAAATTGAAATGACCCAAGTATGGAAAGGTGACTCGGTTGTACCGGTGACTAAAATTAATGCTGGTCCATGCACAATTTTACAACGCAAAACTAATGATAAGGACGGCTATGAAGCAGTTCAGCTTGGCTATGGTAAACGACGTTTGAGTCTGTTGACCAAACCATTGCTCGGACATTTTAAAAATCTTGGTAACTTTCGTTATGTTCGCGAAATTAGATTAAATCAAGAAACTGTTGACGCTAAGGTTGGTGATCAAGTTAGTGTTGCGACCTTTACCCCTGGCGATCGTTTGACGATTGTGGGAATTTCTAAAGGAAAAGGTTTTCAAGGTGTTGTTAAGCGTCATGGCTTCCACGGACAAGATGCCAGTCACGGTAACAAAGACCAGTTGCGTGCTTCAGGTTCTGTTGGTGCTGGTGGTGTACAACACGTTTTCAAAGGAACACGTATGGGCGGACGTATGGGCGGTGATCAAGTCACCTTGCATGATGTTGAAGTTGTTGAAGTTGATGAAATGAATAATTCTATTTTTGTAAAAGGATCTTTGCCAGGAGCACGTCATTCATTGGTCATGCTTTTTGGTGAAGGAGAATTAAAGTTAGGACTTCCAGTTACTCCTGTTGTTGAAGAAGTTAAAGTTGAAGAAACCATCAGAACCACAGATATCACAGATGAAAAGATAAACACAGATGAAGCTACAGAGGATCCAGTAGTTGAAGAACCAAAAATTGAAGAAGTAAAAACCGAAGAAGTTAAGGAAGAAGTTAAAGTAGAACCCGCCTCCGCTGAAGCTCCGGCGGGCGAGGAAGCCAAATAATATGATTAGCTACAAAGTTTACAACAAAACAGGACAGGTCATTGGCGAAGCCGAGCTTAATGAAAAGATTTTTGGTTTAAAGCCAAATGAAGCTTTGGTGCACCAAGTTATGGTCGCACAAACTTCTAATGAACGAAAAGTTTTAGCTCATACCAAAGATCGTTCCGAGGTTGCTGGTAGTGGTAAAAAACCATGGAAGCAAAAGGGCACTGGACGCGCTCGTGTTGGTTCTGTCCGTTCTCCGATTTGGAAAGGCGGAGGTGTTACCTTTGGTCCAACCAACGGACGCAATTTTGCTAAAGGCATTAACGCTAAAATGAAAAAGAAAGCTTTGTGTATTGTGTTGTCTGATAAAGTAACGGACCAGCGCTTGGCAATTGTTGATGATATTGCCATGTCTTCATTTAAAACAAAAGATTTTAAGAAAACAATTGAAATGGTGTGCGATAAAGCTTTTACCATTGACGGCAAAAAAACAATTTTAGTAATTGATAAAGCGCCGATTAAAGAAACAAAAGCTTCTGCGCGTAATTTACCGAACGTCAAGATGATTACGGTAGAAAATCTTAACATTGTTGATTTGCTGCAGTATAAAGCCGTGGTCGCAACTCGCGACGCTGTTAATGTTATTGAACAACGTTATAAATAAATCAGTATGGCATTATTTGGAAAAGACAAAAAAACTACAACGAAAAAAGCTGCTCCTAAGGCCGCTCCTAAAGAAGTGTCCATGAAAGACATGTACGCTGATTCCGCAGTAGTTACAAAGTCTGACAAATCAGAATCAGGTGCACGTTCAATTTCTCGCGCTTACAGTGTTTTGATTAAACCGATAGTTTCTGAAAAAGCGAGCCGACAGCAAACAGTTAACAATCAATATTTTTTCGCTGTCGCGATTCATACTAATAAAATTGAAGTAGCCAAAGCGGTAAAAGCTGCCTACGGTGTTACTCCAACAAAAGTTAGTATGATCCGCATGGAAGGGAAAGCTCGACGTTATGGTCGTACCATCGGCAAGAGAAAAGATTGGAAAAAAGCAATTGTCACTTTACCAAAAGGTAAATCAATTGCCTTACACGAAGGAGTTTAAGTAATTATATGGGTATTAGAAAAGCCAAACCAACAACCCCAGGACAACGATCCGCTTCGTATCAGGATTTTTCTGACGTTACCACGTCAACTCCTGAAAAACGTTTGATTTTTATCAAACGTAAGAATGCCGGTCGTAATGCCGAAGGTAAAATTACCGTTCGCCACCAAGGCGGCGGCGTTAAGCGCTATATCCGTATTGTGGATTTTAAACGTGATAAATTTGATATTCCAGGAAAAGTTGTTTCGATTGAATATGATCCAAACCGCGGACCACGTATTGCTTTGATTAATTATGCTGATGGAGAAAAGCGTTACATTGTTGTGCCGATGGGTCTTGAAGTTGGTATGACAATTCTAAGTTCGAAAAAAGCCATTGAACCAAAAGTTGGCAATGCTATGCCACTTGAATTTATTCCGGCCGGTTTACCAGTGCATATGGTTGAATTAGACCCAGGCCAAGGCGGCCGACTGGCACGTGGTGCTGGTAATGCGTTATTTGTCATGTCAGTGGAAAAGAAATTTGCCCAAGTAAAATTACCGTCTGGAGAAATTCGTTTGATTAAGAAAGAATGTATGTGTACGATTGGACAAGTTGGTAACTTAGATATTCGCCATATTAGTATTGGCAAAGCTGGACGCAGCCGTCACATGGGTATTCGTCCAACGGTTCGCGGCAGCGCTATGAACCCGAATGATCACCCGCACGGTGGTGGTGAAGGAAATCAGCCGATTGGTTTGAAACATCCAAAGACAAAGTGGGGTAAGAACGCCTATGGTGTTAAGACTCGCCGCGGTCGTAAAGTTTCAAATAAATTAATTATTTCACGCCGTAACGGCAAGAAATTGTAAACACCCCTATGTCACGAAGTCTAAAAAAAGGTCCATATATTAACGAACGCTTGCAGAAAAAGATTTTATCTTTGAAGCCGGGCGATAAAACTCAAATTAAAGTTTGGGACAGAGCTTGCGCGATTACTCCGGAAATGGTCGGCTTTACAATTGGCGTACATAACGGTAGAGTCCATTTGCCAGTGTTAGTTAATGAAAATATGGTCGGTCATAAGTTAGGAGAATTTGCGCCAACCAGAAAGTTTGTTGCTCATGGTGGTAAAATGGCAAAGGAACAAGCTAAACCTACAAAATAATTTAAAATATGGAAGTCAAAGCCAAAGCAAAATTTATCAGAATGTCACCGCGTAAGGTTCGCCTTATCGTAGCTTTGGTGCGCGGTAAAAAATTATCAACCGCGATTGACCAATTAAAGTTTGCTGGTAAGTTTGCCACTGAACCAGTTCGTAAATTATTAGAATCAGCCGCGGCTAATGCTAAACATAATTTTGAATTGTCAGAAGATAATTTGTTTATTAAAGAAATTCGTGTTGATCAAGCTCCTACCTTGCAACGTTGGTTGCCGCGTGCTCATGGCCGCGCTACACCGTTACGTAAACGTATGAGCCATATCAACGTGACTTTGGGAGAAATTGTTGAAGGCGAAAAGAAAAAGG
>CAYRGL010000080.1:0-3476 GCA_964423915.1 uncultured Gammaproteobacteria bacterium
TGCCTCGTCTAAAATAACCATTTCACCAACTTTCTTTTTGACCATGTCATATGGCGCTTTACCAGGACGAAATCCTTCAATGGTCGTGCGCTCACTTAGACGCATGGCTGCGGTTTCAGCAAAACGTTTCATGTCAGCGGCAGAGACAGTAACTATTAATTCAACGCGTGAAGCGGAAATGTCATTTCGTGTAACTGTCATGTAATTAAATTAATAGTGCAACAATCAACAACGCAATGATATTTACAATCTTAATCATTGGGTTGATCGCTGGCCCTGCAGTATCTTTGTATGGATCACCAACGGTATCACCGGTCACCGCGGCTTTATGAGCGTCTGAACCTTTACCGCCGTGATTTCCGTTTTCAATATATTTTTTAGCATTGTCCCAAGCTCCTCCGCCCGAAGTCATAGAAATCGCGACAAAGATACCGGTGACAATTGAACCGATTAACATTCCGCCCAAAGCTTCCACACCCAAACCAAAACCAACAATAATTGGCGCGAGTACTGGAATCAACGCTGGAGCAATCATACGACTGATTGCAGCCTTAGTAACAATATCAACGGTGCGTCCATAATCTGGTTTTTCCGTGCCCGACATAATACCTGGTTTTTCTTTAAACTGTTTGCGTACATCTTCAACAACGCTTCCGGCCGCGCGACTTACCGCCTGCATTGATAATGCCGCAAACCAGTACGGCAACATTCCACCAATAAATAATCCGGCAAGAACGAGTGGATTATTAATTTGAAATGTAAAATGAGAACCGGCGCTGTTCGTGAAATCCGCAAACAAAACTAACGCGGCTAAAGCCGCGCTGCCGATAGCGTAACCTTTAGTAACAGCTTTAGTAGTATTACCAACGGCATCAAGTGGATCAGTAACATTGCGAACATCCTCACCCATTTCTGCCATCTCGGCAATTCCTCCGGCATTGTCAGTAATTGGTCCATACGCATCAATTGTCACAATAATTCCGGCCATGGATAACATGGCGACCGCAGCCAAAGCAATACCATATAAGTCTGCAAAATGATATGAAGTCCAAATAGCCAAAACAATAACTAAGATTGGTAGAACCGTTGCTTTCATAGAAACTGCTAAGCCGGTAATAATGTTTGTGCCATGACCAGTGGTTGAAGATTCAGCAATATCTTTAACGGGTTGATATTTTGTTGAAGTGTAGTATTCCGTAATTACAACCATTGCCGCCGTCACAAACAAACCAACCAAAGTCGCAAAAAATAAATTAAGTGTGCTGTACTTTCCGTTGCCGGCCATTAACCAATTAGTAATTGGATAAAAAGCAATGGCCGCCAAGACTCCGGCGCTGATCAAACCTTTGTACAAGGCCGCCATGATATTTTTTGTTTTTCCTAACTTGATAAAAAAAGTTCCAATAATCGAAGTAACAATTGAGGCCCCACCTAACACTAACGGATAAATTACCGCATTTTCAAAATGTGGAAATGTTAAATGTCCGAGTAAAATCGCGGCGATAGAAGTAACAACGTACGTTTCAAATAAATCGGCGGCCATACCAGCACAATCGCCAACGTTGTCGCCAACGTTATCAGCAATGACCGCTGGGTTACGTGGATCATCTTCAGGAATTCCCGCTTCAACTTTTCCAACAAGATCGGCGCCAACATCCGCCGCCTTGGTAAAAATTCCTCCACCAAGTCGAGCAAACACAGAAATTAATGAACCACCAAAACCCAAACCAATCAAAGCGTGTAAATCATGAGTAATTAAATAAAATCCTGCCGTACCCAGTAAAGCTAAGCCAACCACTAACATTCCGGTAACACTTCCGCCGCGAGCGGCAACATCGAGTGCTTTGGCCATACCATGTCGTGCGGCTTCAGCCGTACGAACATTAGCGCGAACAGAAATATTCATTCCGATATAACCAGCTAAAGCGGACAGTACGGCGCCAATAACAAAAGCAATAGCGGTCATCCAGCCTAACGGTTTAATAAAACCAATAACTAAAAATAACACCGCGGCGACCATGGCCACTGTACGATACTGACGATTCAAATACGCTTTGGCGCCTTCTTGAATAGCGGCGGCAATTTGCTTCATGCGATCATTGCCTTCACTCATGCGCAAAATGGATTGAATATAATACAAGCCGTAGATAATCGCTAACGCGGCGCTACCAAAAATAATGTATAAAACATTGTGCATAGAATTTTAATTAATTGGTTTCATTAATTTCCTCAGCGACTTCAGTTGGTTCTTCTTCAACCAAAGTTTCCTCAGATTTAATTTCTTCTTTGGGTCCTGATCCATCGCCCGCAATATCAATATTCCAACCAGTTAAGTGCGCGGCCAAACGAACATTTTGTCCGTCTTTACCAATGGCCAAAGAAAGTTGATCATCTTTTACAGTGATGTACGCTTGATGTTGTTCGGCTACTAATTTTACTTGTTCAACTTTAGCTGGTGCTAAAGCGTTAGCAATAAATGTTTCCGGGTCTTCATTGTATTCAATAATATCAATTTTTTCTCCGCCTAATTCTCTAATAATAGTTTGAATACGCGCGCCACGTTGTCCAACGCAAGAACCAATTGGATCAATGTTATCGTTTTCCGCAAAGACAGCAACCTTAGAACGATTACCTGCTTCGCGAGCGACTGATTTTATTTCAACAAGGCCGTTAGAGATTTCGGGAATTTCCAAATAAAAAACTTTTTTCAAAATTTCATCTGAAGTGCGTGATAAAACAATTTCTGGTCCTTTAGGAGTAATGTTAACTTCCTTAACGTAAAATTTTAATCGTTCACCCGGCAAGTATCGTTCACTGCGCACTTGTTCATCTGGCGGAATAATACCAGTAGCGCGTCCCAAATCAACTAAAATTAATCTTCCTTCTCGACGTTGTACAAAACCAGTAATAACTTCATGTTGTTTATCTTTAAATTCTCCGTAAATCATGTCGCGTTCTGCTTCACGCAAACGTTGAATAATAACTTGCTTAGCAGTTTGCGCGGCCATGCGTCCATACGCTTCATGTGTTTCTAATTCCGTACGCACTTCATCGCCAATTTCATATTTCTTTTTTATTTTTTTGGCGTCCGCTATTTGAATTTCTGTTTTTGGATTAAAACGTTTTTTTTCCTCGCCCTCCGGAGTTTCGATAGAAACGGAGGAGGGTTCGCCACCTTCTAACTCAGCTTGCATCGCCGCTAATTCTTCTTCTGGAACATCTTCAACCACAGTTTTTATATCAAAAACTTTGGTGCCGTTTGTTTCCGGATCATATTCGACTTTAATATTTTGATTTTTTTCGCCGAAATCTTTTCGATACGCGGCGGCCAAAGCTGATTCGATGGTGGCAATAACGGCTTCGTATGAAAGCCCTTTTTCCTCACAAATCTGCTTAATAGCGTTTGTTATTTCACTCATAATAGGTAATTTTCCATTAAAATAAGCTAGTATCAAATGTACTAGCTTTAGTATCTT
>CAYRGL010000081.1:0-3334 GCA_964423915.1 uncultured Gammaproteobacteria bacterium
AAGTCGTTGTAAAATAGCCATCACCTGTGTACCTGATTTTGAATCAAGGTTACCGGTTGGCTCATCAGCAAAAATAACCGCTGGATTATTGACTAAGGCTCGAGCAATCGCGACTCGTTGTTTTTCTCCGCCAGAGATTTGATTAGTAAAATAATGTAAGCGATGCGCCAAACCAACTTGATCTAAAACTTTTTCCGCACGCTTACTTGGATTTTCAGTAACTTTGGTATTGTATAACATCGGCAATTTAACATTTTCTAAAACAGAAGTACGCGGCAATAAATTAAATGATTGGAAAACAAAACCAATTTTTTGATTTCTAAAAGACGCTAATTCATCATCGGAAAGTGAGTTAACATTTCGTCCATCAAATTCATAGCTTCCGCTACTCGCGCGATCTAGAAATCCTAAGATATGCATGAGCGTTGACTTGCCAGACCCCGACGGCCCCATAATCGAAACAAACTCTCCGGCGTCTATCGTAAAGGAAAGGCCGTGCAATACTTTTGTCACGACCTCCTCATTTATATAATCTTTCGTTAATTTTTCAACTTTGATTAACATTATTTTGCATTTGGATCTTTAATAAAAGTTACAACTTTGTCACCCTCATTAACACCGCTTAAAACTTCCACCATACCATCATCGCCGTTTAAGCCGATACTGACATTGCTTTCTCGTACTGTATTATTAGCTCCAAGAATGCGCACAATAGTTCCGCCGTTTTGTTCAACGACCGCGCGAGCCGGCATAATCAACGTATTGTCTCGTTTGTTAGTTAAAATAACGGCGCTCGCTGTCATACCTGGTTTAACAGACGGCTGTCCGGTTGGATCAAAACTAATTTTTACTTTATAGTAAGTAACTCCTTGGATTACTGTAGAAGCCGGATCAATAAAATAAACTTTTCCGTTAAAGGTAACATCTGGCCCCAACGCATCAAGAGTAATGGTTACTGCGTCGTTTAACTTAACTTTGGCAATATCAGTTTCCGAAATATCAATTTCAATTTGATAATTATTTTCCGTCAAGACAGAAACTAAAGCTTTGGCAGGCGTAATTTGTTCACCTACTTCATAGTTAACAGCGGTAATAACTCCTTTAATTGGTGATTTTAGAGAGTTGTCGGCTATTTGGTTCATTACTAAATTAAGATTTGCTTGTGCTTGTCCGATTTGTGCTTGTGCTACACCTAAAGCTGATTCAGTATTATCAACGCGGGTTTGCGCTAAATTAATTTGTTGGTCTTTGTTGGCCGAAGCAGAGTTAACAGCGTTACGCGCATTTAGTAAAGCATTGTTATAACTAACCTGCGCTTGGCTCAAACTTTGCTGCGCCGATAAAACATTAGTATCATACGATAAACGTGCGTCATCATACGCTTGCTGCGTTGACTGTAAAGAATTAATGGCTGTTGAGATTACTGTGGTCTGACCATCAATGCTAGCTTTAGTGGCGTCTAACGTTGCTTGACTGTAATTGCCATTAGCAATTGAGTTTGATAATGCATTAAAACAAAGATTCAACGTATCAAATGTTTTGTTTAACGCATTTTGCGCAGCAGTATTGGCAGCGATAATAGCGTCATAGCTATGCGCCGTCTTAGCTGCGGTTAAAGAGGCGCTGGCTTGAGTTAATAAATCTCGCGCTACTGGATAAATTACATTAAGAGCATTAGCGATTGATAAATCTTGTATACTAAAAGTTGGTTTTAAGTTGTCGTCAGTTTTAACACGATTAACAGCATCAAGCGCTGTATTAGCATTAGCTAATTTATTTTCAATTGTTTGTTGCAAGGCATCATATTTATTATCGATGCCGCGTTGATAGGTTGAAATAGTTGTAGCGAGCGATGACTGCGCCGTGGCTATCGCTTGTTCATAGGTAGTTATCGTATTTGGACCGGTATCTTCTAAATCTGATTTTGTTTTTTGCGCTTGACGCAAAGCCTCGGTTAAACTGGCCACCGTTTTATCGTATTCGCGTCGTGCTGAATCAAACGAAGACTTTGCTTGCTCAGCTGAAGCCTGGCTAACATTTAGGTTGGCCTGAGCTTCTTGTCGTTGAATATTTAAACCACTGACATCAATTTGCGCCAAAACCTGATCAGGAATTACTTGATCGCCTACTTTAACGTTTAGTCCTGTGAGTTGGCCGGCACTCGTAAAATTAAGATCGATTTGTTTGGCTGGAGTAATGGTTCCGGTTTCGCTCACACTTTGGATTAAGGTACCGCGCGTCACGTCGGCGGTTGTATATTCTATTTTGGCTTTATTAAAATTCGTAAAATAAACAATGCCGCCGATCACGACGACTACAATTACGGCAATAATAATGTTTCGCTTTTTTAAAATCATAAAGTTATTTATGCCCCCATTATAGCTCTTTTTGCTTAATTTGTACAGTATTTTAATAAAAAAGGCTGTCTGACGACAACCTTGTAATACTTTATTTCTTTGTTTCTTAATAGTTTAGTGCCTTTTGTTCGAGTGTCTTGATTTTAGGCACAACCGTGCTTGAATTGCCCAGAAGATATTTCTTGACCAAGGCCCAGAAAAGCAAAAGTATAAACCCACCAATAAAAGTCCAGCACCCAACATATTGATCAAATCCGCTATCATGCTGTATACCGTACTGAAAATCAAATAAACCAAAAACTAAAGCTGGAATAGCTAAAAGCAGTAAAATAAGTTTTAAATTTTTCATCAAAGAACTCCAATCTATTTTATGTTTAAAAACAAATTTCCTATAAACTAGCACGTTTAAGAGCTAAAGTCAAGGATTAAAAACCTAACAGTTGAACTTCTTCTTCGAGCTCAATATTAAAGTTTTTCTTAACCTCTTCTTTTACTTTTTTCATTATCACCCTAACTTCTGCGGCGCTCGCCTCATTGGCATTAACAATAAAGTTTGCGTGCTTTTCACTGATTTTTGCGCCTCCAAATTCAAAGCCTTTTAAATTAAGCGATTCAATTAAATACCCAGCACCAATTTTATTACCTTTTACTTTTTGCTCTGACAAAGCTTTATCGTACAGTTCTTTGTTTTGTTTTTCAACATCGGCGGCAAATAAGTTTTTAAAGATACAGCCAGCACTTGGCTCTTTTGGTTGTGATTCAACTCTATATTTTCTATAACCATCCATTGCCTCTTTCATCGCGGACTTGTCCTCCGAAGTCTTTAGGTGAAGGGATATCTCCCAAATTATAAAATGCGGCTCTAGTTTAAAACGACTAGTACGATACGTAAAGTTAGATTCTTTATTAGTAAATGTTTTCCAAGAAAAACCTTCCGCATCAAAAACAGTAACTGTTTCAACAACTTTATCAAACGA
>CAYRGL010000082.1:0-3333 GCA_964423915.1 uncultured Gammaproteobacteria bacterium
AAGATGAGCCTTGAAAAACCGAAACAACGTTTTGGCTAAACGAAAGTGTTGTCGCCGAAGGCGTCGTATTTTGGGCATTATTATTCACGGTTAAGTTGCCACAGGTTCCGCTGACTGACGTTGAGCACACTTGAATAACTGCCGAACCAGTAGTTCCTCCACCGGTAACAGTGAGAGTAGTTCCTGATAAATTTACTGAAGCAACGCCAGAGTTAGAATTTGAAGAAATAAAATAATTTGAATCCGGACCTCCAGAAACCGTAACACTTTGATTTAAACCCGGAATCAAATTAAGGTTATTTTGACTGAAACTTACAAGAGTAGATGCTAAACCTAAAGAAGTTATATAAAGAGAAGCGCAATTATTATTATCTTCCACTGAACAAACCACAATTGTCGCTGAACCGTTTGTTGGTTTTCCATATAAAGAAATAATATCACTTGTACCGCTGATACTGGCATCGACGACACTTGGGTTTGAATTACTTTTTATAGTGTACCCATTGTGCGAACTTCCAAAAATAGTAACGTTTTGAGATTGTCCATTGCTAATCGTTATATTATTTGGATTAAAAGAAACTTGAGTTTGTCCGCCACTACCAACGGTAACTGGTAAGGACGCACAGCCAACATTAGCGCCACAAATCGACAACGTGCCAACTCCTTCGGCAATACCTGTTACGGTAAGCTGACTTCCATTAACCGCTGTTCCAATGCTCGTTGTCAAACTATTGGCCGCTAAAATAATCGCGCTTGAAGAATTAACAATAATACTTTGACCAATGGCCACTTGAACAGTGCTTTTATCTAACACTAGTGAGCTTGAATAACTTGGCCATAACTGCATACTTGATTGAACTCCGTTAATTGTGGCATACGTTGGCGAGCCAGCTGGAATACCATAGCCACCGCTGCTGATTGAGGTTGTAAATTGACCGCTGGAGTTTGTTGTCCCAAAAACAATAGTCGTCACCGCACCAGCGCCGGCTGGCCAAAACGACAGCTGGATTGTGCTACTTGGATTGCCCGTAATAGTCGCCTGAACTCGATCGCCGCTTATAGTACTCAAATTTAGAGTCGTAGCGCTTGCCTGTACAGGACCTATGAATGGCACAAAAACAAGAGCTGTTAACACCACGTTAAAAATTGTTTGCTTGATTTTCATAGATTTGACATTAATTTAAGTAATCGCTTCAATTCCTTATATATTATACTCCTTTTTAACTTGATCAACAAACGTTATATACTATATACTATAAGTATGTCCGTCATGAAAATATTCAAACAAACTCCAAAAATTGTATTATTCCTATTTTTTCTTCTCATCATTCTGGCCTTTTCGGTCGGTTGGTTTAGTGAAAAAATAAGATTGGCAAAAACCAACCAGCCTATGGCTTTACGGGTTAACAGTTATAATTATATTAAGCCTTTGCTTATTTGTAACACAAGTATTAATGCTAACTATTCAGACCTAAAACCTTTAAATACAATATTAAATCAAACTATCCAAAGCGAAAAACAAGTGGGACATGTCAGTGAAGTTTCGGTTTACTTTCAAGATTTTAACAGTGATGAGCGCCTTGATATTAACAAAGATGAAAAATTTCATCCTGCTAGTTTAGGCAAGGTTTCGATTATGCTTGGCATCTACCGATTAGCCGAAGAAGACCCGAATATCTTTGACAAAAAAATAAAAAATATTGCTACGGTTGATGCCAACGTGTCACAAGAAATCAAACCGCGCGATTTTGCACGACAAGGCAACGAATACACTGTACAAGAATTAATTGAAAAAATGATTAAATATTCTGATAATAACTCTTTAGAAATGCTCGTCTCGGTTATTAAACCGACGGTCTTCCAACAAGTATACCAAGATCTTCAATTAACAATCCCCTATGATCCTCAAGCGCCGCAGAATTTCGATTTTATAACCACGCGCGATATTTCATATTTTTTTCGCGTTTTATATAATTCTTCGTACCTAACCGATGAATATTCGGAAAAAGCTATGGAATTATTAGCCCAGGTTGATTATAAAAATGGGTTAGTAGCTGGCGTACCAAATACTATCAATGTTGCTCATAAATTCGGACTTGATACTGAAGCATCAGGTAACACCACGATACGTGAATTACATGACTGTGGTATTGTGTATCATCCTAAAAACCCTTATATGCTCTGTGTTATGACAAAAAGTAATGCCCCGATTCCCAATATAGAAACTACTATTAAGAATATTTCAGCCGACGTCTGGAATTTTGAAAATAAACGATAATCTATGAACACATTAAATCCGGCACCAAGTCTTAATGATTTAAAAAAACTTCGGACACCGATTCGCAATGTTAACGCTGAGCACAAATCTCATCTAACAAAACTGGAAAAACTGGCGCTCTTTATTACTGACCATGTTGGTACCATGGGTTTCTTCTTAATTATTTTTTGCTGGACTATTTTCTGGTTAACTTGGAATATTTTTGCACCAATCAATCTTCGCTTTGACCCTTTTCCGGCTTTTGTCATGTGGCTTTTTATTTCCAACATGATTCAAATATTTTTAATGCCCCTAATAATGATTGGCCAGAATCTACAAGGACGCCATGCTGAATTACGCGCCGAATCTGATTTTGAAGTAAATATCAAAGCTGAACGCGAAGTTGAAACTATTTTATTGCATTTGGAAAATCAAAATAAATTAATTTTAGAAATCCTTAATCATTTAGAAAATAAACAATGAGCTCTAAAACGTTAATTTGGCTTGGCTTTTTTATTGGCTCCCTTATCGGCAGTCTTATTCCTCTCTTATGGGGTGCTAATCCTTTATCGTTATCTTCAGTTTTTTTATCAGCCCTTGGAGCCATTGGCGGAATTTGGCTCGCCTACAAAATGTCTCACTAACTAACAAAAAAACAGCTCCTTGCGGAGCTGTTTTTTTAGAATCAAATCTTAAGCGCGTTGAACATTAACGGCGTTAGGACCTTTTTCTGATTGTTCGACTTCATAAGTAACTTCGTCACCTTCGTGAAGTTCAGAATATTGGACACCAACCAAGCTATTGCTATGGAAGAATAAGTCCTTTTCCTGACCTTCGGCGGAAATGAATCCGAAACCCTTATCAGTCAATTTTTTGATAGTACCTTTCATGTAGATATCAGAGTGAATAAATCGTAAAGTGATATTTTGTTTAATTGAATCGACGACTTCACAAACCTCATATTCGCAATACTATTATAGTATAACACAAATAATTTTTGGTGTCAATGAAGCTAACGAAAAAGGTTTGTTTTGGCTAAATCAACAATTTCATCCCCTCTTCCATTCAAAACTGCT
>CAYRGL010000083.1:0-3321 GCA_964423915.1 uncultured Gammaproteobacteria bacterium
AATAATATCAATTTCACAGTGTTTTATTCTGTAATTTTGTTTTAAAATAGTATAATTTTGTAATTTTAGATGATTGATCGCTAATTTTTGGCCAATATTAGCAATTATGTTGTTATGTTTCATATAGAACATTGATTTAAGTTCTAGATAAAACAAAAACCCCTCAACTTGAGGGGTTTTTGCTAGATTATTAGATTAAGAGATTATGGAATGTATTTCTTTATTTCAGCTTCACGAGAACGGTTAATACGACGCTTTAATAGATTACGAATTGAGAAAATAATATAAATAATCCAGGCTATATCAATAAGAACAAAGAATCCGAACCAAGCCCAAGCTCGTAATATTGGGACAATTTGATTGTTTAAAAACCACATGTAAAACAATACGAGAGAATTGGTTATCAATAAAGTGCTAAATTTTTTGATAATGGTAAGATGTTTTTTGAGACTTGGGACAAAAAAGTGATAATTCGTACTAATTCCAACAATTAAAACAACAATTGCAATAATAAGTGTTATTGATTGGTTATGAGGGGATAAGGCTTCTGGACGAGGATTAAACCAAAAATCCATGGTTAGAAATTGATTCATATTATTTTTTGATAAAAATTAGGCCGAAATGATAGGGGCCGGGTTTAAAATCTTCAAGTAATTCAAGTTGTAATAAATGCGCTGATTCAATTACGGCATTTTTTTTAAGGCGTCTAGATATGTGTGGGCCAAGCCCATGATTGTCTGATTCATCCCAGTCAATAATTAAAATTTTTCCATTTGATTTAGTTATTCTATGTGCTTCAGATAGCATAGTTAAGGTATCACTGGATTGATGTAGGGTGTTAAGTAAAAAACTAATATCAACGCTATGATCTTTTAATTCAATACCATTTTGTTCATCAAGGTTTCCCTGAATCGGAACAACGCCGTTTAAATCATGATAAGCCAGCTCTCTTTTAAGTTGGTCAATAATTGAAGGAATAAGATCAATGGCATAAATTAAACCCTTCTCTCCTATTTTTTGGCTAATATTATACAAAAAAGATAGATTATTACCACAACCCAAATCCGCAACAAAATGGCCAGCGCGTAATTGTGCTTTTTCTAAAATGTTATCAAAAGTTAAGAGGGAACTTTTTGTGGCGATGTGTTTCATAGTGTGGACCATAAGGGACTTGAACCCTTGGCCTCTTCCATGCCATGGAAGCGCTCTAGCCAACTGAGCTAATGGCCCGTAATATGCGTTTTTTACTATATACTATTAGGCACTATTATGGCAAGCATTTTTAGTGCTTCCGGAGGGAATCGAACCCCCATTATATCCTTAGGACGGATCTGTTCTATCCATTGAACTACGGAAGCGTACTCTCACTATAGCTAATAGTTTAGTAATCAACAATTCTTCGTAATTTTGCTACACTGTAAGTGTCTAATTTACTCTCAATATTTATATGTTTACAAAAAATGGTGTTGCTGGAAAAGATGGTGTAGAAACAATTATCGGACCTTCAGTTAAAATCGAAGGAAATTTTGTATGCCAAGGGGGGATTGTTATTGAAGGAGAAGTTAAGGGAGTTGTTAAAACAGCGGGATTTTTAGAAATCGGCGAGCATGCTTCAGTTATTGCTGATGTCAGTGCTAAAGAAGCAAAAGTTGGTGGAGAGATTCGTGGCAATATAAAAATTGAAGGTTTTTTTGAAGTAACATCATCAGCGAGATTATATGGTGATATTGAAGCAGCCTATGTTTCAATTGCGCGCGGCGCTGTTGTTAAAGGTAAGTGTTCGATTTTAGGTACAGAACCAAAGTCTTTAAAATCTTCAAAACAAAAAGAAGAAACCAGCGATAACAATAATGAATAACGTCTATGTCTATGATCAAGAACTTGGCTCAAGACGTTATCAAAAATTATTAGAACGACTTGAAACACGTCTGACCGATCTTGGGATTAGCGGAAAAATTTATCGACTTGGACCAATGACGCGCCTTGAAGATATGATGCGCGAAGAGTTGGTAAAAAAACCAAAAACCATTGTGGCGGTTGGTGGTGATGCTTTGACGAGTCGTTTAGCCGGATTAATGACTGGCACTACTATCCCTTTGGCCGTTGTGCCGATTGGGCAAAATATGATTGCGGATGCTTTTGGCGTAACCCTAGAAAATGCTTGTAAAGTGTTAGCGGCACGTCGTATTGTTTCGCTTGATATTGGTAGAGTTGATAATGAACATTCGTTTGTCTGTCGCGCTTTAATAACTACAACAAATCCCCGTTTAGTTCTTGATGGAAATTTAACCGTGACGGTTGAGGGGAGAGCATTAATTGAAGCGATTAATATTAGTGGCGATGAATATGGCTATCGCGGCGCACATCCTAAATCCGATGACAAGCGTTTGAATATTTGTATTTTAAAAACCGAAAGTGGAATTTTACGCAAAGAAATTTCTCAATCGGTTTTTGTGTGTAAACAAGTGACGATTGAAAGTGGCGCGCAGGAAGTTGAAATTGATGGCGCTCACAAATTACATTCCGCACATATAATTGATTTACATCCACAAACTCTAACGGCGATTGTTGGACGCGAACGATCGTTTTAAAAAATAAAAAAGCCACCAATTGGTGACTTTAATTTTTTTGCCGAGAAAATTTTTATATAGAAAAATGAAGTGGTCTCGGAAAGAACAATGAATCTTTTTGGATGGCGCAAAGTTCAGGTTTCATCGGCGAACCGTCAGGTAGTTTTAGGGTAACAATGTGTTTTACGTCTGACAAAAGTTCTTCAACAAACGACGCATCTACAACCGGACCAATAAGTTCACGAGCGCCGGTAAGCACTTCTAAGGCTTTTTCTTTTTGTTCCTCTATGGTTGTTTTATCATCATGCTTGATCAAACCGCAGAAAACATTAGCTCCGCTAATAACTGATTCTGCCTGAGTCATGCAAACATTCTTAAAATCATGATTTTTAATTGCCGCAGATATCTTGTCGATATCTCGTGAAAAATTAACAAATTGGGTTAATGAATCATCTGGCTTCAAAATATGAATTCTCCTTTATTTTTGAAAAAATTTATAATGAACAACTTTGCTACTATAGATCCCTATAACATATTTGTCAATACCAAAGTCTTGAAAAATTAGTTAAATTTTGCTATGCTGTTATCACTATTATATACAACTATATGCCTTTAATCCCAACAGTTATTGAAAAAAGTGGTCAATATGAACGAGCCTATGATATTTATTCTCGTTTATTAAAAGATCGCATTATTTTTTTAGGTGAACCAGTAACTGATCACGTCGCTAATATTATTATTGCGCAGTTTT
>CAYRGL010000084.1:0-3260 GCA_964423915.1 uncultured Gammaproteobacteria bacterium
ATTCGTTGACGTTCCCATAAATCTTTTTCAGATTCTACCCAAGCCTGCATTTCTGACATGACTTCTTCAGCAAAGCTAGAAATATGTATGTCGCTGGCTAAGACTTGAGCATCATATTCTCCTAAACCATAGTCGCTTCGTAAACGAAGTTCGGCATTCCATGGTAATTCAACCATGCGCGATTTAATCTCTTTTAATTGCTTATCATTAATAACCACGGGTGGTAAATCAGGATCAGGAAAATAACGATAATCAGCCGATGTTTCTTTAACTCTCTGGCGCACAGTTTCATTTTTAGTTTCATTCCAACCGCGAGTTTCTGCCGGAATTTGTTCTCCTTTATCAATTAAAGCGCTTTGACGTTTAATTTCAAATTCAATGGCTTTTTCCATAGCCTTAAAGGAGTTGATGTTTTTTAGTTCAACTTTATGGTTTAATTTTGCGTTGCCAATTGGAATAATATGGCCATCTTTATATTTCCATGAATCTTTTTTTTGTAAACTTATATTGGCTTCGCAACGCATTTCGCCTTTTTCCATATCAGCATTGGAAATTCGTAAATACCGTAAGACTTGCTGATAGCGTTGTCCAAAGGCTTTGGCCGTGGCGGCATCACGTATTACTGGTTCGGTGACAAGCTCAACAAGGGGAGTGCCGGCACGATTAAAATCAACTAAAGATTCGTCGCTAATAGGAGGATGAGATAAACGACCCGTATCTTCTTCTAAGTGAATACGAGTAATATCAACGGTCTTGTTATTAGCTTCAAGTTTGCCACCTTCACAAAAAGGAATATCGTATTGAGAAATTTGATAACCTTTTGGTAAATCAGGATAAAAATAATTTTTGCGATCAAATTTAGAATGTTGATTAATATCGCAACCTAAAGCTAAACCCAATAAAATCGTGTCTTCAATCGCTTGAATATTAGCAGTCGGCAACGTTCCGGGATGCCCTAAACAAATCGGGCAGACATTGGTGTTTGGTTCGCTTGAATTCTCGTTTGGGCAAGAACAAAACATCTTTGATTTGGTATTCAAAGCGGCGTGAATTTCTAAACCGATAATAACATCGTAATTCATAAAAGATGCTATTATTTTAGCATATTTTTGCAAAATAATTAAAAGCGAGAGTTATCTTCATTAAAAGATTTCTCTCGCTTTATTTTTTTAGCCACTGGATGCTGCTGGTGGTTTGCCATAACAACCGCAGCTTCGGCAATCAACAATTAAGTTAACAACCATGCCGCTCTTTGATTCGCCGGGCATCTCAGCTAATTCCAAAAGACATTGGCCCTTGTCAGCTGCTTCTGTTCCGCATTGTGGGCAGTAGAGTGTTATTTCTTCAGGTAATTCTACAGAGCCCATGCTTTTGCTAGAAAGTGACATTATGCCGATTCGTGTTTTGGTTCCCATGGAGTCCTCCTTTCATTGGGAACTAATGTGCAATAACCAAGGTATAACAAAATAAAAAACGGAAGTCAATTTATGACAAATTTTTAATAAGAGCTTTAACTTTATTCCAAATCAATTCATGTATTTCTTCTCGTGATAAAATTTTTCCATTCTCACAGCATTCGATCAATTCTACATCAGGAATGAGTTTGCCGATTTCTAAATAGGTTTCTTCGGCACGGCGCAGATGATGTTCATCTTTTTCATGCAAATCTTTTTTATTACCTCGCTCCGTTACCAATTTCATACTCACTTCAGTCGGCACGTGTAAAATAATATTTAAAGTTGGCTTTGGTAATCGGGCGCGAATATGTTCAAAATCATATTCCCATTGTATAAAATCTTTTCGTTCATCAGCATTGATAAATTTTCCGCCTTGATGTGCCATGTTTGAAGCAACATAACGATCGGCAATAATAATCTTTCCTTCTGATAACGCTTGTTTAATAATGTGGCTATGGGCAAATCGATCCACGGCGTAAAAAGATGAGGCCACAAATGGATTTATTTCTTCGGCATTATTTCCAAATTCGCCAGCTAAATACGCTTCAACCATGGCAGCTGAAGGCTGACCATAAGACGGGAAACTAATGGACATAACATTATAACCTTCTTTTTGTAAACGCTCGGTAAGCAAAGCGGTTTGCGTTTTTTTTCCTGAACCATCAGAACCGTCAATCACAAATAAGGCGCCTCGTAACATATTATTTTAATTTAGAAATTATGGAATCAATTTGTTGATACAAGCTTGCGGTATCGGCGTTATTATCAAGTTTATATTCAGCTTTAGCCATTAAAGGCACAATAGCCATTTCCGGTTCTTGTGTATGATCATTCACAAAATCATCAAAGGTTTTAACTTTATCATCGGTATTTTGAGATCTATTTTTCAAGCGTTCGTAGCGAGTTTTAATATCGGCATCAATACTTACAAGATGAAAACCAGATAACGTTGAAAGATAGGTAATATCAGCCTCGCGGCGTATTCCTTCAACCACAATATAGTTATGAGCATCGTGTTTAATATCTTCAATCATGGCATTAGCTAAAATATCTTCGCCAAATTGATGTCGTAAAATGGTAGAAAGATTTTGCAAATTTTTTCTATTTTCTTCAATATGTAAACGGCGACTAACTTCTCGTAATGAATCAGAAAAGCCGTATTTGCTCGCTTGATATTTGTCTATAATATATTCTGCGGCCGTTCCTTTACCAGCTGATAAAAGTCCAATGAGTCCAATGATGATCATATTATTTCTTTTCAATCGTTTGCTGACCGCGGCGAATATCCCAATCGCTTTCGTTTAAATTGGTATGAAGAGCAATCTCGGGAAAAAGCTTTTTTAATTCATGATGAATTTTCGCCATAATCGGCCGAATGGTTGGATGAACTGTGGTGTCAGAACGTAACTCAATCATATAAATTAAGCCAGGTAAACTATAATACGTCCGACAAGAAACTAAAAAGCCAAGTGAGACATAATATTGTTTGGTATTGTCGTCGCAGTTAAGTTTTTCTATTCTTTCAGTTTGTAATTTAATCAGACTTAAAGCTTCAGTTTTTAAATCATCTGGTAGTTGTTCTAAATACCAAGCGCTAAATCCAAAACGCGTGGTGGCTAAAGGCATACGAAACACGCCATTGCGATGACGTTGCAAGTCGCGTGAAGAACCAAAATCAATTAAATAATCGCAGTAACAACCGCCCAGTTCATCTAGAAACGAAGGCAAGTTTGTTTTAATTGGTCGATCGGCTAAGATTTTTGCAAATGGTTTTAAGGATTCTGCACTTATATTTGTTTTAAA
>CAYRGL010000085.1:0-3247 GCA_964423915.1 uncultured Gammaproteobacteria bacterium
CCGAAATGTTACCGACGCCGTTCAATGGCATCGTTGAACCGTACGCTTCGACATGAAGTCCTTCGAGCATATTAGGGTTAGCTCGACCGGTGCGCAAGGTAGCGGCTTCTTTATCAAAGAATTCTATTGCTTGTTTAAATTTTATTT
Source organism: uncultured Gammaproteobacteria bacterium (assembly GCA_964423915.1). Classification (GTDB taxonomy): domain Bacteria; phylum Patescibacteriota; class Patescibacteriia; order Patescibacteriales; family Patescibacteriaceae; genus Patescibacterium. The sequence goes on from CAYRGL010000085.1 coordinate 148, forward strand.
TTGATGAATCAAGATAAGTACTCATACATTATTGTTGAATTTTTTTAAGTCCAAGGTAGATCACACCGTCAGTGGTCGGATCATCGATAATGGTTAAACCGGCGCGCGTTGACGGAAGTTTTTTTGTTGACCAATTAATTCCTCCGTCAACCGTTCGATAAAACGTTGTATCGGTAATATAATAAATTTCTCGAGTATCATGAGCGCTTAACACAACGCTGTTAATAGTCGCATTTTTTTCCGGCGTAATTAATTTAATGGCGGTCCAATCATCACCATTATTAATCGACTTTAACAAACCGTAGTTGGTGGCAAAAATGATAAAACCCGGCTGAGCTTTAGAAAAAACTAAATCACGAAAATGAGCACTGTCCGGAAACTCTTTGAGATTATCTTGCAAAGAAACCCAGGTTAAACCTTTGTCAGTCGATCGATACAGACCTTTGTCGCGCGTCGCCACCATGATAACTCGACTGTCGTTTGGCGCTATTAAAATTTTTAAAACTGGGTTATCAAAACGTTGCAGTGTTCGCCAGCTTTGTCCATAATCATTGGAAGTAATAATTTCTCCACGTGACGTGCCAATGAAAACATTGTGACTGTCATAATGATCAACGGCAATGCTGGGAATAGTAATATCAACTGAATTGTCATAATACACTTGTTGCCAGCTGCGACCGCAATCCGTACTCTTCAATACTTTATTAGCGATTGCTGTATACAAGCTACACTTAGCAATTGAATCAACAGCAAAAGCGCTTGGCGTAATCGGCCCTAAACTTTTAATTGGCAACCATGTTTCGCCAGCGTCGTAACTATAAAATATACCATTTTCAATCGTGCCAAAATACAAAGCTTTGGGATCGCTTGGATCAAGAACAATTAAACTGTTATCCAAGTCGCTGATTGAATTAGGTTTGCCGCTTATGGTTGGGATTAAACTCTTAGCCACCCACGTGTCACCATTATTCGTGGTTTTAAAGATACCGCCATCAGGTCCACTTGGCGTTCCGCCAAAACCAAGATTTATGGTACAACCTGACGCCGTCAGGACCACTATTACTAGTACAAGTAAACTAAGTATTTTGTTTCTTTGCATATAATTAGAGAGTAATAAGGATATTTTCTAAAACAGTTGCTGGGCTAACATTGGCACGAAGATATACGGCGGCTTCTTGTAAACGATTATCTAAACGCCGGGCTTCAGGTAAAGCAACCACGCGAGCTAATTGGCGAATTTCTTCTTCCAGAAAAGCATAACGCATATATTCAGGTTGATTCAAGGCTACCATTAGTATATCACGAACCACGCAGCGCCAATCATCAATCACCAGTTCCGCCGTTATCGCCGCGTCTGAACCGCTATGTCCGGTTAATAAAATCGTCGCCGCTTTCCAGCGTTCAAAAAGTCTTTGCTTAAAGGAGGCAATTAAAACTCGAGCTGGTGCTAAATGTTCTTCTAATAAATTTTTATCACGTGCTAGATCCAAAGCAAAACCAGGGCGACCATCAGATAAACGTGCGATATTTTTAGCAAAGGGCCGATCAAAACTATGTACGGAAATTAACCAATTGTAAATTTCGTCAGCCGGTACGGCGCGAAAAGGAATATGTTGAGCGCGCGACACAACGGTTGGCGGTAACTGATCGGCGTTATGTGCAATTAAAAAAACAATGGCTTGATCGCGAGTCTCTTCTAAAGTTTTTAATAAAGCGTTGGCGGCTTCTTGAGAAAGCAAATGCGCGTCATGAATAATCCCAACACGATAGCTGTCAGCAAACGAACTTAAGGCTAGTCGTGAACTAAAATCTCTGGCTTGATCAACACCAATTTCTCGTTTGTCTTCGTCACGACGCAAACGAAAAATATCCGGCCACATATCAATAGTTTGACCGGCATGTTCATCATCCGTGCCTAAAAGTTTTTTGATAAAATATTCAACAGCCGTAGCGCGACCAACTTTATCCGGTCCGGTAACTAAATAGACGCCGCCGATTGAACCCGGCATACGACGATCCTCAGCTAATAGCGATTCAAAAAAATCTAAGGCGTGAGTATTTCCAATAATTGGCCAATCTTCCCTAATCATATTAGAAGATTATAGCATAGGAAATCAGCAAAATCCAGCAAAAAAGACCCTGCACATTGCAGAGTCTTTTTGGAAAAATCTTACTTAGAGCAACACTTACAATTTCGGCCAAAAATCTTTTGCAAACCAATCAAGATAAGAACGATTGGCCAGGTAATATTTAGCGTTTGCATTGAGATATAACCCAAGGCATTAAACAAAAATACCAAACCAAGCACGATAATAAAGATTGGCACCATTTTGTGGTGTGGGCACGGACACTTTTGACCCATGTTTGCTTGATCCATAGAACATTAATTAATAATAAATGTTTAATTTAGTAGCCAGAACCAGTAGTAGCAGCAATGGTAATAATCTTATGCCCTTTATACTTTTTCAATTGAGCGAAACTAGTGATATGTACCATCTTACCTTTAAGTATAACATAGATTTTGGCTGTACCGGCAACTCTAACCAAGGTACCATCTGCATATACTTTGGCACCTAATACTTCTTTAGCAAAACCAAGAATGACACTATGAGATACAATCAAGATTGTCTTACCCTTATACTTAGCTAATTCAGTTGCGGTAGCAATATAGTGCAAGGTATTATTTTTCAAAAGATATACATGCTTATCTGAGCTGTCTTTTAAGAGTGATCCATCCGCAAATTGCTTTTCACCTAAAACTTGTTGAGCGCCGGTATTGGCATTAATCGTTGTTTGATGACCAGCTAAGTTAATCAACGCAAATTTCGTTAAGTGGTTAACCGTAAAGGTGACCATACCACTTGCATCAATACCTGAACTCGTAACTAAAACGTAGGTGTTAGTTGTTGGATCAAAGAAATACAAATTAATGTTGCTTATATCGCCAAGGTGCAAGCCTTTAATCGTGATGTTTAAATCTTTATTAAAGTTGTGCACCGGATTTCCGTCAGCATCAACTGCGGTAATAACAAAGGTATTACCAACAATTGAACCATCAAGTGGCGGGAAACCAGCGGATGGAGCACTATCAACCGTAAAG
>CAYRGL010000086.1:0-3216 GCA_964423915.1 uncultured Gammaproteobacteria bacterium
AGTTGAAAACGTTAAAATTCACCCAAAATATCAAAAGCGTTATTTTGTCACCAGCCGCTATAAAGTTCATGATGAAAAAAATCAGTTTAAGGAAGGCGACAAAGTTACGTTTGTTGAGTGTCGTCCGCTTAGCAAAGATAAGCGTTGGCGTGTAATGTATAGCACCAAGTAAAAATATGATACAGGTACAAACCATGTTAAAAGTTGCAGATAATACCGGTGCCAAAAAGGTGCAGTGCATTCGCGTGCTTGGCGGTTATCAAAAGCGTTATGCTCATGTGGGCGAACGTATTATTGTGACGGTTAAACAAGCCGTGCCGCACGCTATGGTTAAAAAGAGTGATGTTTTATTGGCGGTCGTGGTTCGCGTTACCAAAGAAATGCGCCGTAGCGACGGAAGTTATATTAGATTTGATGATAACGCCTGCGTTATTATTGATAAGAAAAATGGTGAGCCTCGCGGTACGCGTATCTTTGGTCCGATCCCTCGCGAAGTGCGAAAAGCTGGTTATGTTAAAATTGCTTCCTTAGCTCCAGAAGTTCTCTAAGTATATATATGAATATCAAACGAAACGACAACGTTATAGTGTTAGCTGGTAAAGATAAAGGTAAGACTGGAAAAGTTTTGCAAATTTTTGCTGAGGAAAATCGTGCCAGTATTGAAGGTGTCAATTTATTGATTAAACATTTGCGCCCGCGCAAAGAAGGTGAAAAAGGCCAGAGAGTTGAATTTCCGTCACCAATGAATATTTCAAACCTGATGCTACTTTGTCCTAAGTGCGGCAAACCGACGCGTCCGAGCCGCAAACATATTGAAAGCGAAGCCAAAGGTAAAGGCACCAAGGTTCGAGTTTGTAAAAAGTGTCAAGCAACAATAGATTAATTGTATGAAATTACACGAGCACTACAACAAAACAATTCGTAAAGCGATGCAGGAGAAATTCGGCTATCGTAATATGATGGCGATTCCTAAGATTACTAAGGTTTCGTTAAACGTTGGTGTTGGTCGCATGACTAAAGATAAAGCGTTTGTTGACAGCGTCGCGACAAGTATCGCTCGTATCACTGGTCAAAAACCAGTTATGACCAAATCAAGAAAATCAATTTCTGCATTTAAAGTACGTGAAGGACAGATTGTTGGTGTGGTGGCCACCTTGCGCGGAGAACGCATGTATGACTTTTTGACAAAATTAATTAATGTTACTTTTCCTCGCGTCCGCGACTTCCGCGGTATCAGCGATGCAATCGTCGATCGGACCGGTAACATGTCAATTGGTTTTAAAGAACATTTGCCGTTTCCAGAAGTAAAAGCTGACGAGGTCGACAATGTTCATGGCCTGGAGGTAACGATTACCACCAATGCCAAGAACCGCGAAGAAGGACTTGAACTGTTCCGTTTGTTCGGTTTCCCATTTAAAAAAACCGCTTAATACACATATGGCACGAAAAGCATTAATTGAAAAAGCAAAAAAGACACCGAAATTCTCCAGTCGAAAGATTAATCGTTGCTGGCGCTGTGGTCGCAACCATGGTTACATGCGCGATTTCGGTTTGTGCCGTATTTGTTTCCGTGAATTAGCGAACAACACTGATTTACCGGGCATTACAAAATCAAGTTGGTAATTACTACAGATATATGATTGATCCAATCGCAGACATGTTAACTCGTATTCGCAACGCCGCCGCTATTAAAAAAGCGGAGGTGGTTTTGCCTATGAGTAAACTTAAATTGAATATTGCCAAATTACTTGAACAAAACGGTTGGGTAGAAAAGGTAGAAGTTTTGCCAGCAGTGGCTAAAGAAAAAGGAAGCGCCTTTGATCAATTGCGCATTGCTTTGAAATACAAAGCCGATGGCACACCAATGATTTCGAGTGTTACTCGTATTAGCAAATCAAGTCGCCGAGTATATGTTGGCAAAGATCAGTTGCCACGTGTTTTAAATGGCTATGGTATTGCCTTAATTTCAACTTCACAAGGTATTATGACAAATCGCGAGGCTAAGAAAAAGAATTTGGGCGGTGAAGTTATTTGTGAAATCTACTAAAATATATGTCACGTTTAGGAAAACTGCCAATTGAATTAGTTAAAGGATCATCCGCCACCTTGGTTGGTAATATTTTGACGGTCAAAGGGCCAAAAGGTGAATTAACTCAAGTGTTGCATCCGGCAGTTAATGTTGAAATTTTACCTGAGGGAATCAAGGTTACCGTAAATAATCCGGATAACAAAAAAGAACGAGCTTTCTGGGGATTGTTTGTCAGCTTAATTAAGAATATGGTTATCGGTGTTACTGATGGTTATGAAAAGAAATTAGAAATTCAAGGTGTTGGTTATAAAGTTTCCGGCGGCGGTCAAGCTTTGACCTTAAGTCTTGGATTTTCACACCAAATAAATTTCCCTTTACCAAAAGGAATTCAAGCTACCGTTGAAGCCAATACCATAAGTATTAAAGGTATTGATAAACAGTTGGTTGGAGAAATGGCCGCGCAGATTCGTCAATTGAAAAAACCAGAACCATATAAAGGTAAAGGTATTCGCTACAGCGGCGAACTTGTTCGTCGTAAAGCTGGTAAAACTGCCGCTAAAGGCGCTTAAGTATATATATGAATAGCCAAAAAGCCAAACAATTATCACACGCTCGTCGCGCTCGCCGCATCAGGATTAAAATTTCTGGTACGGAAAAGCGTCCACGCTTAAGCGTTTTTCGTTCTAATACTGGATTATATCTTCAGTTGATTAATGATGAAACAGGCATTACGTTAGTAAGCGCTCATACTCGTGATATTAAAGACAAGAAATTAAAGAAAGTTGAAGTAGCTATGGAATTAGGAAAATTAATTGCTGAGCGGGCGATCGCCAAAAAGATTAAGAGTGTTGTCTTTGATCGCGGCGGAAATATTTACACCGGTCGCGTTAAAGCTGTGGCTGAAGGAGCTCGCGCTGGCGGTTTAGAATTTTAACCCGAGATTACACAGATAAAAATAATATGACTGAAGAAATAAAGAAAACTGAAGAAATTAAAAAAGAATCAAACGGACCGGCTAAGACGGCGGGTGCTAACCGTGGTCGTCGTGCGCCTTCACGTGGGGGACGTCGGGGACAAAGAGAAGAACGAGTACCGGATGAATTTGAACAAAAAATTATTGACATTGCTCGTGTTACTCGTGTTATGGCCGGTGGTAAACGTATGCGTTTTCGCGCGTGCGTCGCGAT
>CAYRGL010000087.1:0-3189 GCA_964423915.1 uncultured Gammaproteobacteria bacterium
TATACAGTTAAAAAAGTACAGTTTAAGAATAGGCATGACCTTGTTCTGTTATATGTCCTCCAAGATCATTAATCCGTTGAGCAAGAACAACCGTTAGTTTATACAAATAATCATCTTTTTCGATAATATCTTCAGTTAAAAAATTTGCCGCTAAAAGACGAATTAGAACATTATAGATTCGCACACACCATTCAAGATCTTTTCTCTCTATTTCTTCAAAATAAGATCCTTCGAGTATCAACTCTATAAGCTCCTCTCTATTGAGAGCGCCACGGTATCTTCTTGCTAATTTTTGTAAAATTGAATCTTTTTCTTCCCTCATAAAACAATAAATACCCAAGATTCCACCTTGAGCAACAAGATGAGATAGTGTGTCCATTTTTTCATCACACCATTCTTTGCTCTGATATTGTATGTCATCTTCTTTCACATCACCCAAGATATTATAAATAATTTCCTTGGCCTCAATGAAAGTATCACCTTCTGAATAATACTTAGGTTTATTTTGTCCCATTGGGGCTCCCTTATTTTTTTATTTATTTTTTAATGTATTTTCTTTATTACATCGTAATATAAACTTTAAGTCAAGAATAGCAGATACTTGGTTATTGACAATCTAAACGATTTTGTTTATACTCTTAGTATTCTCAATTTAATTTCTAAACACCAATATGGCACACAAAAAAGCGGGTGGTTCAACTACCCTGGGCCGAGACAGCGCCAGTAAACGTCTCGGTGTCAAACTGCAAGATGGCGAAATTGCCCAACCGGGCGCGATTCTCGTTCGTCAGCGCGGCACTAAATATCATGCTGGGACAAATGTACGACGCGGTAAGGATGATACGCTTTATGCTATTACCAACGGACTTGTTAAATTCTCTTCTAAGAAATTAGCCAGTTTTACCGGACACCTTCAGAGTAAGAAAGTTGTCAGCGTTGTAAAGAAATAGATCACCTCACCCCTAACCCCTCTCCCGCTAACGCGGGCGGAGGGGTTTTAGTTTTAAAAATATGTTATCAAAAAAAATATATACTGTTCGACAATTTAGAAAAAATCCCACCAAGGCCGAGGCTCTTATGTGGCAAGCTTTGAGAAAACGATTATTGCTTGGAAAAAAATTTCGTAGACAACATCCTATCGCCGGATTTATTTTAGATTTCTATTGCCATGAACTTAGACTGGGAATAGAGATAGATGGCAGTGCCCATAAATATACTGACACCAAACAATACGATGAACTAAGAGAAAAAATTATTAATAAATACAACATTCGGATATTGCGAATACCAAATCAAGAAGTAGAAAATAATTTACAAAATGTTTTAGAAAAATTAAAAATATTTATTACCAGCTCCCCTCGTCCGGCTCGCGCAGCGCAGCCGGGAGAGGGGCCGGGGGTGAGGTAAGTATTTTAAAACCCCGTCACTTTATTGTGACGGGGTTTTATTTTACTGATCTAATCCATCAGCTGTAGCTTTGTGTTTACCTGCCATTAAATCGCCGACTCCCCTACCTAAACAATAATCAATAGAAAATGTTTGATTATCACTAGAGCCTGTGTAACTATATTCTTGATCAGGGCAATCCCCATCATTTCGAGGAGTTGGATTTGAAGGCATTTCTTGCATGTATATAGTGCCTTTGTATTTTATTGGTTTCCCTGGAATTATTTGCGATGGATATGATCCAGCATCATTATAATATAGGGCAAGTGCTGACATAACTTGTCGCGTATCCGCTACACGTTTTGCATCACGTGCTTTAATACGAGCATTGCCAAGCGCAACCACAACTAATGTTGATAAAATTCCAGTAATAATAATTCCACCGAGAATTACTATAATGATAACGAAAGTATTTTTTTGTTTCTTTTCTATTCGTACTATATCACCCTCTGAATATTTATCTGAAACTACTAGTGTTTTAGAAAGTTTATCATGCCAACCAATAGGAAATTTGTTTCCCAGAAAAGATAAATGATCAAATGGGATTAATCTAGCAAATGATCTCCCAATAATATTCTTTAATTCAGCTTTTTTACCATCAAAAGAAACTACTTTTGTTTTTGTTAAAAACTTTCCAGGAGTTTTTTGCCAAATATTTTCACAAATTAAATAAAAGATTACGGGTAAAAAAATAATAAAAGTACCCGCTACCATAGCGTATCCACTGGAACTATCACTAACAGTGGCTGAAATAATCATTTCTATCAACACCAAACAAATAGAATCTATTATTAAATTCAAAAATCTAGTACCTCGAGTTGCCGCGTGAAAGCCCTCTTTTATATCAATATTTTCAACACCGGTAACTTTTTCGCCGCAGTCCGAACAATGGTTAGCTGAGGGAGCTAACTCATGGCCACATTTTGCACAAAACATAGAATTAGAGTTAATATTAGAGAGTAATTTTATTTCTTCTTTTTTCTTCCCAAACAAACTTTTACAAACTCTACAAACAAGGGATGCGGGTCAAGGGGACGCGAAATATATTCAGGATGAAATTGCGTACCGATAAAGAAAGGATGATCGGTAATCTCTATTGCTTCTACGATCGAGTTATCCGGCGACGTTCCACAAACGGTTAATCCCTTAAGTTCTAACAGCTCGCGATACTTTGGATTAAATTCATAACGATGACGATGACGTTCGGAAATTATGCGCTTCGTGCCAAACTTTTTAGCATAAATTTTTGCTAAATGAGTTCCGGGCACAAGTCGGCACGGCCAACCGCCCAAACGAATTGTTCCGCCATACTTACCTAATTTTAAATTTTCCTTTTGCCCTTCCATAACGTCAATAACCGGATAACCTGTTTTTGGATTTACTTCGCGGCTATTCGCGGTTTTTAAACCAGCGACATGTCGCGCAAATTCAACTACTGCCATTTGCATACCGTAGCACAAACCAAAATACGGAACGTTATTTTCGCGACAATATTTAATTGTTTTGATTTTTCCTTCTGACCCGCGACTTCCCCAACCCTGCGGCACAATAATGCCGTCAAACTGTTTTAATAATTTCGCGCCTTGTGTTTCAACTTCTTCTGACGCCAGCCATTGAATATTGACTTTACAATGATTGGCGGCGCCAGCATGCTTAATCGCTTCTAAAACCGAAATATACGAATCAGTCATGGTAAAAGCGCCAGAAATAAAATACTTGCCAACAATACCAATCGTTACTTCT
>CAYRGL010000088.1:0-3110 GCA_964423915.1 uncultured Gammaproteobacteria bacterium
CAGAAAAATTCTGATGATCCGAGTCAAGCCACAGCTGAACCAAATAATCAAGGGTTTTTTAAAGCTGTAACATATGAATGGAATAATTTTGCTTTTGGACGTTACAGCGCTAATCTAGATTTAACATATGGTTCCCAATCGCAGAAAGTTAATGCCAGTGTGGCAATCTTTGTTTTTCCATGGCAATTATTGTTAGTTGAATTGCTTGTATTGGCCATTGTGTACTTTATATTCCGTATTCTTATTAAACGTTATAATAAATGGGTGATTAAAAACGCGCGTTCTTAATTTCTTTTTCATGACACGAAGAATTTTCTTCGGCGCGGCCGTCGCCGCGCCGTTTTCTATTATTAGCTTACTTTTACTTGGCCTAGCCTATCCCGCTTTGGCTATTAATGTTAGCGGTTCTCTTCAAGTTAGTGTTTCAGCACAAGTTGGTCCGGATAATAACAACAACAATAATAATAATAACAATAATAATAATAATAATGGTGGTGGCGGAGGTGGCGGAGGTGGCCCGGTTAATCCACCACCAGCACCAGATTTATTTCCAACGACCGGTGTAGTTTTTATTGGTAAAGCGTATCCCTCAAGCAATATTTCCTTACTGCAAAGCGGCCGCTTAATTGTTAGAACAATTTCTGGCCCCGATGCTTCATTTTTAATTAGTATTTCCAATGCCACACCTGGAACTTCAAATTATTTAATTGTGGCTGAAGATCCGTTTGGGCATCAGTCTTCGTTTTCTGTTCCCGTCGTTGTAACACAATCAGCCACAACAACAGTGAGCGGAATTTTTATCGCGCCAACGCTTGATTTAAGTAAGCACCAAATTAATCTTGGTGATAATCTTGTTATTTTTGGTCGTAGTGTACCGCAATCTGATGTTACTATTTCTGTTCATTCAAGCACTGAATTATTTCTACAAGCTAAAGCTGACAGTTCAGGAGCATATTTATATACGCTTGATACATCAGTGCTTGATCTTGGTTTACATGACGTCAAATCAAAAAGTTCAGATCAGGGACAAATTAGTGATTTTGGACAGCCGGTTAGTTTCGCTGTGTTAGATAAAGGTAAACCTATTGAACCAGATATTCCAACCTGCGGTTTGTCGGGCGATTTGAATGGCGATTGTAAGGTTGATTTAGTAGATTTTTCAATCTTAGCGTATTGGTATAAACGTCCAAATCCGCCGGCCGATGTTGATGTTAAAAAAGATAAAAAAATTGATTTGGCAGACTTTAGTATTTTAGCGTCACAATGGACTGGTTAATATGAAGAAATATATTTTTATTGCAATCGTATTGTTAATACCACGTTTTGTTGCGCAGGCCGCCACAACGCCTAGTTTAAGTTGGTCGTTTGATCAAGCAATTCTTGACGCCAAAGGACAAGCCGTTGTCAGTCTCATGATTTCACCTTCTGATGAAGGTATTAATGCCATCTCGGCTGATATTAACATTAATCAAGGCACGGCACGTTTTAATCAGATTCAAGATGGCAATTCAATAATTTCGGCTTGGATTGAGAAACCAACTATTTCTAATAATATAATTCACTTTGCGGGTATTATTCCGGGCGGCTTTGCTGGTGTATACTCTCCATTTAATAAAGATAAGCAACCCGGTTTAGTTTTGCAGTTTGTCCTAAGTACAAAAACTCCGGGAACAGTTTCTTTGGGAATTAGTAATGTGCAAGCATTTAGTGGACAAGCGCAAGCCCTTAATTTGTCAATCGATCCGCAAAACTTAAATATCAATTTTACTAAAGTCTCTGATGAACATTTTTCTCTGAGTAAATCAGATACGACGACCCCATCTGATCTTGGCTTACAAATAACTCATTTAGATAAAGATACGAAAAACTGGTTTGCGGTTTTTTCAGCACGTGACAATGAAAGTGGTATTGATCATTATGAGTATCAAGAAAGTTTTGAATCAACACCCGATCCAAGTAAATGGCAAACAGCAGAGTCGCCAAAAGAATTGATTGATCAATCTCTTCACCATTATGTTTTTGTTAAGGCCGTGGATAGAAATGGCAATGAAAAAATTATTTCCGTACAGCCAAATCCTTCGTCAAATTCAACCTGGCTGTATGTGGGAATATTTTTGGCGGTTATTATCTTGCTTGGTGTTTTAACTATAGTTCGTCAGCGCCGATTATGAAATCTTTCTTTGTCATAGGTTTTTTAGTAGCAATTATTTTTTTAATTGTTCCTACTCATGCTACGCAGGCCGCAACGCTCTATTTTCGTATGGCTAAAACTTCGTATAAAAGCGGAGAAAGTGGTTTTGCTACGTTGAATGTTGATACAGCAGGGAAAGCTATTAATGCCATTGAAGCAACTATAAGTTTTGATCCAAATTTGGTAGAAATTTCCAATATTACTACTGACAAAACAATTATTAACATGTCGATTCAATCGGCAACGCTTGATACCACAGGTTCTATTACCATGAAAGGCGTTGTTTTTAATCCAGGTTTCAACGGTGATCCTGGGCGTATTATTGGTTTTGATTTTAAAGCAAAAACAACAGGCACATTTTCTTTTAATGTAGTTAGCAAAACTGTTCTAGCCAATGACGGCAAAGGAAGCGTTATTAAAACGAGTATTACGCCAACAACAATCATTATTGCGGGACCAACACCAAAAATTATTGGGACCGGTCTGAGTATTACTTCTTCAAGCCACCCGGATCAATCCAAATGGTATGCCAAGAGTACGGCTTTAATTTCTTGGAAAATAACAGATAAAAATGTTGCGGCAGTAGCTTATACTTTTGATCAAAACGCCAGTACTGATTTGTCGGCCAAGCAAACAAATTTAAGCAGCGGAGTGTGGTATGCGCATCTTCGCGGCAAAACAACCAAGGGCACTTGGGCAGCGACTGAACATTTTAAGATTCAGGTCGATGTTGATCCGCCACGCGTTGACACAATAACAGTGTTACCGCGTTTGGATGAATCATTCTTACCAGTTATTCGTTTAAAGGCACTTGATGATCAATCAGGTGTTGCAAATTATGAAATCATTATAAATGGAACTTCAATTGCGCAAGGTCCAAGTTTTATTGATTATAAATTAAAAGATTTAAATACTGGAA
>CAYRGL010000089.1:0-3068 GCA_964423915.1 uncultured Gammaproteobacteria bacterium
CTATTACGCTATCTTTAAAGGATGGCTGCTTCTAAGCCAACCTCCTAGTTGTCGCAGTCACGACACCACCTTTCACACTTAGTATATATTTAGGGACCTTAGATTGCGATCTGGGCTGTTTCCCTTTTGACTAGTGGAGCTTAGCCCCCACAGTCTGACTCCCGAGCTTCACGCATAGGTATTCGGAGTTTGGTTAAAGATAGTAGCTTGCGCCCTATCTCTATTCAGTGCTCTACCCCCTATGTTCAGCGCTCGAGGCTAGCCCTAAAGCTATTTCGAGGAGAACCAGCTATTGCCGAGTTCGATTGGAATTTCTCCGCTAACCACAGCTCATCCCAAAGTGTTGCACGACTTACGGGTTCGGTCCTCCCCTTGTATTTCTACAAGGTTCAACCTGGCCATGGCTAGATCACCCGGCTTCGGGTCTTGTGCATGCGACATTCTTACATATTAGAAAGGTAACAAAAAAATTCATTACCATTTCTAATAAGTAAGAGAACGGGCGATTAACCCTCGCTTTCACTATGACTGCTTCGCCTTCGGCGAATTAATCAAGCCGCATACAACAAACTCGTTGGCTCATTCTTCAATAGGCACGCCGTCACCCGAATAAATTCAGGCTCCGACTGCTTGTAAGTACATGGTTTCAGATACTATTTCATCTCCCTCACCGGGATGCTTTTCACCTTTCCCTCACGGTACTAGTTCACTATCGATCTCAAGAAGTATTTAGCCTTGGGTCATAGTCGACCCGGATTCGCACGGGATTTCACGAGTCCCGCACTACTTAAGAGATATCGCCATAAAAAAATATAAAATTTTCACCTACCGGGCTATCACCGTCTTTGGCCGAGTTTTCCAACTCGCTTCGATTAATAACATATTTTTTTACCCTAGCGCATTTAGGCACTAAGCACGATATTCTTGCAACACCACATAAACATATGGACCTAACTCCTTCAGTACACTTTCTCTCACCGAAGTGATAAAAAACATACGTGGTTTACAGCGGTTTAGACTGGTCCCTTTTCGCTCGCCACTACTAAGGGAATCGCGATCACTTATCAAAATTGACGAAGCATCGCCAACATTGATAAGAGATCAAATTGTTCTCTTTTCCTCCGGCTACTAAGATGTTTCAGTTCACCGGGTTATCATCTCACCCGCCTATGTATTCAGCGAGCGGATACTCTGTCTTCAACAGAGTGGGTTCCCCCATTCGGAAATTTTCGGGTCAAAGGTTGCTTGCCACCTCACCGAAACTTATCGCAGGCTGCTACGTCCTTCATCGTCTTCTTAAGTCAAGGCATTCACCATGCACTCTTACGAGATGTTCCCACATTTTTGTTTTCACAATAAATGTTTCGACGTCTTCCGCTTACAAACGGAAGATCTAAAATTACTTACTCTCATTAAATTTGATTTGATCTATATCTATATTCAGTTATTAAAGTTCATCTAAAAGAATTTTTTTCAAACAAAAAACCGCTTTAAAGCGGTCAAGCCTAGCAACAAGAAAAGGGAGGGCTTAGCCACTTATTGAGGTTAATGAAAGATTAAGATTCTTCATAGATTTTGTGTTCTCATTATACAGGATATATAAAAGCTGTCAAGAACAAATTTACTATAAACTGGGGATAGCTTAATGTATTGACAAATATTATAAGATATGGTATAAAACAGGCAATAAAAGTTATTTAACAACCAATTTCAAAAACTGCCAAGGAGGCAAAAAATGAACAAAATACTATATATATTATTTTTCTTCTTTTCTTTCTCTGTCATTTCATTAGCCGATACATGGACCCCGATAACTAATCTCCCGTCAGATCTAAAACCACGAAGGGTTTTTGTTTATGACAATGGTTACGTAGTGAGCGGAAAAGTTTATAAATCAACCGGTGATAATTTTGGAGCATACAGATATAACGGACAAAATTATGAGCTGTTATATAGAGCTATGTATTATAATGTTTCTTTTGACGTAAGTCCGATGGGCTCTTATGCAATCTCATACAACACGCCTCCGTATTATGTTACGGCGACGGCGTTCAACCTCAATAATACTACTTGGGGGATACAGACAAGCATGGGCCAACCAGTGGCAATCTCTTCCCGTATCTTTCTCTTAGATACAAATAAATTTTGCGTAGGTGCCAGCAACGTGTTTGGTGAAAAAGTAATTGCTTCGGTGTTTCCGAATAATAACTTTTCGCAAACAGTAATTGGAGCAAATTTACTCGCCTTAAAATTTATTAACCAAACCCTTGGTTACGGTATATTCAGCAGCCAAGCAACAAACGGCAATCAAGATATAAAATTATATAAAACAATTGACGCCGGTGATCACTGGACTATTATTATGGATATCGGAGAGAAGCCTGCCATCATGCAATTTCCGAGCGACATTTCGTTTATTGATAACAACCGCGGATACATGAACGTAGATTCATTATTATATTTTACGACTAACAGCGGTTTAAATTGGAATTTGATTTCTAATTTTACGGGAAGCATTATGGACGCGTATTTCACTGATTCAAACTTGGGATATGCCGTCACTAAAACAGGAGAATCTGTTTACCAATTAGTGAAAACTATAAACCACGGACAATCCTGGAATTTGGAAATGAATATCGGAATTTTACCGGCAGAAACATATGGTTATAGCGGACATGTTTTACACGGAAACGGCAATATAATACTGGTTGTTTCCGACAGCACGGTATATCATAGAACCGAAATCACGGGGACAGGAGAAGTTAATACTCAAATTCCTAATCGCTTTGTTCTTAAACAAAATTATCCCAATCCATTTAATCCTGCAACTGTCATAAAATATTTCATACCAAAGCAAACAATGGTAAAAATAAAAATTTATGACATCAACGGAAAAAAAATAAATGAACTAATAAATAGTTCTCAAACAGCCGGAAATCACGAAGTGACTTTCAATGGAACAAATCTTTCTAGCGGAACTTACTTTTATAAAATTGAAGCCGGAGAATTTACCGAAACAAAAAAAATGATCTTAATAAAATAATAAAGCCCTTTAAAAAAAGTCTCAA